>JAJBSZ010000313.1 GCA_020861125.1 Planctomycetota bacterium
CGGCACCGGCTGTTTCATGCTGATGCACACCGGGGAAACAGCCATCCGCTCCGGCAACGGCCTCCTCTCCACCATCGCGTGGGGGTTGGACGGTCGGGTGGAATATGCCCTGGAAGGGAGCGTCTTTATCGCCGGCGCCGCCATCCAGTGGCTCCGGGATGGCCTGGGGCTCATCGAGCACGCTGCCGCCAGCGAAGCCTGTGCAACCGGGGTGGAGGACGCGGCCGGCGTCTATGTGGTGCCGGCCTTCGTCGGCCTGGGCGCCCCCCACTGGGATCAGTACGCCCGCGGTGCCATCGTCGGCCTGACCCGGGGCGTACGGAAGGACCATCTCGTCCGCGCCACCCTGGAATCCCTGGCCTACCAGTCCGCCGACGTCATCCGGGCCATGCAGGCCGACGCCGGGCTGCGGGTGCGGTGTCTGCGGGTCGACGGCGGCGCCGCCGCCAACGATTTTCTGATGCAGTTCCAGGCGGATATCCTGAACACCGCCATCGTTCGCCCAAGGATGATCGAAGCCACTGCCCTGGGCGCCGTCTACCTCGCCGGACTCGCCGTCGGCTGGTATCGGGACCGGGCCGAGATCGCCGGTTCCGCCCGAGCGGATCGGGTATTCCAACCGGCCATCGACCCGGACCGGCGGGCGGCCCTGCTGGACGGCTGGAACGAGGCGGTGCGGCGATCCCTCGGCTGGGCCCGGGAACGGCCGGATCCCCAATTTTCCGCTCTGGGTCGGGCCGAACAATTGTGACGCCGGCCGCTTTCGGCTACCATTGGCCAGTGGGCGCCGGTTAAAAAGGCGGCACCCCGGACATGGCAGTACGACTGGGGCGCGCCGTTTCTCGCCGTGAATGTTCTGGCGGCTGTCAAATGCCGCCAGTCTGCCGACCTTTGGAGAATGGGTGATCTTCTGGGGCCCGGAACGGCGGGACGCCCAACCGTGCGGCGCTGGAGCGGGCGGCGGCGGAACCGGTGCCCGCGATTCCATGCCCATGCTGGCTAGGACCGGACCAACGCGGCTCGGGCCACCAGGAGTCGGAAGCGACCGCCACCGGCATCTTTCCTGCGCCCTGGCGGCGAGCGTCTGACAGGGGGGACGTGGCGAGACGAGGAAACGCAGTGAGCAGGGATTTTCCCGATGATTTCGTCTGGGGCGCGGTATCCTTTCCCGCCGGCAGCGAAGGCGAGACGGTGAGCGATTGGGCCAGGTATGCCGCGCCGGACGGCAGCGTTCCCGATGACGGACCCCGGCACTGGCGCCGCTACCGCTTCGACTTCCGGACCATGGCCGGGATTGGCATCCGTGCCTACCGTTTCGGCTGCGACTGGGCCCGGCTCCAGCGCGGTCCCTACACTCCCCTTATCCGCGAGGATACCCTTCGCTATCTGGAAATGATGGCCGAGCTCCGCAGCCTGGGGATCGAACCCTGGCTGGTCCTGTTCCAGCACGCCCTACCGCGCTGGGCGGCGGCGGCCGGGGGCTGGCTCAACCCGGAAACTCCCCATTGGTTCGCCGATTTTGCCGCCCGTCTCGCCGACGCCACCGACGGTGAGGTCCGGTACTGGATACCCCTGCACGCACCGCAAATCTACGCCCTGGCCAGTTTCGCCTGGGGCACCTTTCCGGGTCAGAAACAATGGGGACGCCTGGACCTCGCGGCCAAGGCCTTCGCCCGGCTCCGGACCGGGCACCGGCTGGCGGCGGCGGCGATCCGCCGGCGGCTGCCGGAGGCGCAGGTCGGACTGTCACTTTCAGGCGGCGGGTTCAACCCCGGCCGCGCCTGGCACCCCGGCGACTGGCTGACGGCGGCGGCGGCGGAATGGTTTTGCAACCGCGCCGGCTCCCGCGGCCTGCTGCGCCGGGAGCCGGGCTGCGATTTCCTCATGTTGGGCACAGGCAACGAACTGCCGGTGCGGGCGGGGGGCACCCTCTCCCTGTCCCACGGCCTGGCCGCCACTCTGCCCGGCCGGATGCGGCACGAGGGCGGCGGGGACAGTAACGCCCGCCGGCGGCGGCGCGTCCGCCGCTGGCGCCGTCGGGCCGGGGTCCCGGTGTATCTGGTGGGATCGGTGCCGGAAGACGATGCGGAGGGGCTGCACCGATTGCTCGCCGCCTATGCCGGTATGGACGGCGTGGGACCGGCGGGGTTCTTCTACGATTCCCTGCTGGACCAGTTCGATCCCGACAAGGGCCTGGCCGATCGTCGGGGCCTGATCCGGGTGGATTTCCACGGGGGTGATCGCCGCCGGGATCCGCGCCGGCTGGCCCGGGAATACGGCACCATTATCGCGACCGGTCGTGTGGACGGTGGCGCTGTCGGGCCGCGGGCCGTTTCCCGGCCGCACGGGCGGACGACCCGACCGGCCGGAGGCGGCCCGGCAGGCGGGTGATGGGACAGGACCGTGGTTTCAGGAAAGGATCAACCCATGCGCACACGACGGGCCGGCCTGGCGGGAAGCTGGTACGACGGCACCGCCGAGGGTCTCGCCGCCGAGGTGGACGAGTGCCTGCGGCAGGCGGAACGCCGCTACGGCCGGGTGGCGGCGGGCGCGGAACCCGTGGCCATCGTCGTGCCCCATGCCGGCCTCGCCTTTTCCGGGGCGGTGGCGGCGGCGGCGTACCGGATGGTGCGGGATGCCTACGACCGGGTCGATACCTTCGTCGTCTTCGGCGCCGCGCACCGGGAGCGGTTGACCCGACCGGCCATCTGGCTGGACGGGCCGTGGAAAACTCCGCTGGGGGACATCGCGATCGACCATGAGCTGGGACAAGTGCTGGTGGCGGACGGCATCGGAATCCCGGGGGCGTCGGCCCACGCCGGCGACAATGCCATCGAACTGCAGACGCCGTTTATCAAACGGTTGTTTCCCGAAGCACGGTTGCTGCCGGTGGCCATGGGGGTTTTTTCCGATGCGTGGCGGCTGGGCGAGCAGGCGGCGGCGGCGGCCGCTGCGACCGCCG
>JAJBSZ010000265.1 GCA_020861125.1 Planctomycetota bacterium
CCTCCCCGCCCGCTGCCGCCGCCGCCGCGACTTTGCCCCGCTCCCGCCGCTGGCGGCCCCGCGAGGGCCAGCAGCATGACGGCAGCGAGGAGACACAGTAATCTTCTCATGGCACCTCCGGTCGGCAGAAGGTCAGTTGATGGTGAATTCCACGGGAATTTCTATTTCGCACATCACGGGTCGCTTGCCGATCCGGCCCGGGGTGAAGCGCCATTTGCGCACCGCTTCCAGGGTGGCGGCGCCGAACATCTCCACATCCTTGCCGGGCAGGAGATCGGCGCTGATGACGTTGCCGTCCCGGTCCAGCTTGACCTTCACCTGGACCACCCCCTGACGGTTCAGCCGCCGGGCGTTCCGGGGGTAGGCGGGGGGCGGCGCGTAGGATTTCCGTGGCGGCGTTTCCAGTTCGAAGACGCCGTAAATTTTGTCGCTGTGGCGGATGCCCTTGGGCGGCGCCGGGATGGCGATGCCGATGTTGAGGTTCGGGTTGATGGCGAAATCCAACTGCACCGGCGGCGGCTCGACATCGATGGGGGTGTCCATTTCAATATCGACCCGGGGAATATCCGTTTCCACTTGGAACTGGAACTCGACGATCTCCTCTTCCGGTTCCGGGATCACGACGTCGGACACCGGCACCGGTTTGGGGCTGGCGACGGCCGGCATTTCCGCCACGGCGTCGCCGAGAAACAGCCCGGCGGTGAACAGCGCCACCGTCACCGCGAAGCCGAGGCCGAGCTGCGACAGCCAGCGGACCAGCGCCCGCGCCGGCTGGAAGCCGCCGCTCGGTTGGAATTTGCCCGATATGGTCGACATGGGTACCTCCTTGGCTATCCCCCACCCGCCGTTCAGTTCAGGGCGGCCGCCACCGAGACGTTCTTGACGCCGGCCAGGCGGCAGGCGTCCAGCACCTGGATGGTGACGCCGGTCTGGGACTTGGCGTCGGCGGCGATCACCACCGCGCCTTCCGGCGAAGCGGACAGGAACTGCGCCATCCACGACTGCACCGCCCGCACGTCCACCGTTTTGTTGTCCACCCAGACCACGCTGTTGGCGTCGATGGAGACGATGACGGCGGGGTTTTTGCTTTCTGCCGTCTGGGCCACCGGACGCTCCACCTCCACCGCCGACTCCTGGACGAAACTGGCGGTGACCATGAAAAAAATCAGCAGGATGAAGATCATGTCGATGAGCGGCGTCAGGTTGAGATCCACCGTTTCCTCCCGAACCCGTCTAGCCATGGTATTCCTCCCGCCGCCCGGCGGCCGGGCGGTTTTCCACTTCCTCGAAATAGCGGCTCAGTTTGATCTGCAGCTTCTTGTGCAGGCGGCGCAGGGAATGTCCGAAGGCAAAGCCGGTCACCCCCACCAGCAGACCGCTCTGGGTGGTGAGGAGCGCCTCGGAGATACCGGCGGCGAAGGAGCGGGTATTGCCGACGCCGAAGATCTGGATGGCTTCGAAGGTATTGATCATGCCGCTGACCGTTCCCAGGAGGCCCATGAGCATGGCGACCGAGCCGCAGAGAAGGATGGACCGGCCCTCGGCGCCGGAACGGCTGAGGAAGTTGCGGGTCAGTTCTTCCCGCAGCCGGATATTCAGTTCCGGCACCGGTCCCCGCGACCGGTGGTATTGGGCCACCATGCCCGCCAGCGGACCCACGGGGGGCCGTCCGCCGGGCCGGCGCAGACTGCCCAGGCTGCGCCGCAGGGCGATGTAGTTGTGGAGGTGGTGCACGATCAGCGCGAACATGGCGACGCTCACCAGGAAGATGGGAAACATGTACACCCCGCCTTCCAGCAGCCGCTGCCAGATAAGCCCTAGCGCTTGCCGCAGGGTAGTCATGGAGCGGCTCCGGCGTCTGCCCCGCCTGCGCTCACCCGGGCGATCAACACCGCCCCCTTTTCCTCCATGTCGTTCACCAGGGTCGCGACCCGGCGGGAGAGAAAGAAATGCAGGAACATCAGGGGAATGGCGGCGATGAGTCCCAGTTCGGTTGTCACCAGCGCCACGGAGATGCCGCCGGACAACAGCTTGGGATCGGAGTTGCCGAAGATGGTGATGACGTCGAAGGTGGAGATCATGCCGGTGACGGTGCCGAGCAGTCCCAGGAGCGGGGCGATGGCGGCGGCGACGGCCACGAAGGAGATGCCCCGTTCCAGGGGCGCCATGGTGTTCAGGATCGCTTCGTCCCGGCATTTTTCCAGGCTGGCGATCCCGGCCTCGTTCCATTCGTCCAGCATGTGGGTCAGGACGCGGTAGACCGGCACCCGGCGGGTTTTTTGCCGGCCGAGGAGGTCGCGGGCCTCGTCCAGCTTCTGTTCCCGGGCCAGGGCAAAAAACTGGTCCAGCACCCGGCTGCTGCCGAACCGCACCAGGAGAAGCCGAAGATAGCGGAAAAGGCCCAGAAGGAAGGCAAAAATCCCGAGGCCGATGATCGGCCAGATCAGGACGCCGCCGGCCAGGATGTGTTCCCAAAAGGTCCGCCCGGCCACGAACCGGCGGTAGACGCCGCCGTCGGAGAAGTCCGCCGGAAAGGCGGTGGCGCCCGGGGTGAACGCCTGCTCGATCAGCCTCACGGCGCTGGCGGGAACATCCGCCTGGACGGTCATCAGCCGCCGGCCGTCGCCCACCGGTTGGGCAAAGGCGTAGTCGCCGTCGCCGAAGGCCGCCGCCGCCAGCATGCCGCCGACCCGGAGCACCCGGCCCTCGGCGGTGGTGCCGTCCGGCAGGCTGATGCTGTCGGGAAGGATGCTGATCGTTCCGGATAGTTTTAATTCCTGGAACAGGACGCCGGTGAGGGTGGTCACCTCCCCGAGGTCGGGAAAACTGGGGGAGGCGGCGATGGCGGTGGCGGCGTCCAGCATCTCCGGCGCCTGCGAGGTGGACAGGCTGCGGGTGAGCCGATCGCGGACGGGGGCGGCGGCCTGGCGGGCCGCTCCCTCGAGGGCCTTGCGGCTGGCGC
>JAJBSZ010000407.1 GCA_020861125.1 Planctomycetota bacterium
GGCCATGACCTCGGTGACGCCGGTCCGGCCAATGCCGTCGAAGATCTGCACCGTTTCCACCCGGCCATTCCGCTTGCCGCCGTCCCGGACCATGATGGCCACGTCCGACTTTTCCCGGACCACGCCGCGGTGAACCCGGCCGATGGCGATGCGGCCGACGTAGTCGTTGTAGTCGATGGCTGCCACCTGCAATTGCAGCGGGCCGTCGCGGTCCGCCTCGGGCGGCGGGATCTCCCGGATGATGGCGTCGAGAAGCGGCCGGCAGTCTGTTGATTTATCTTCGATCTCCCGTTTGGCCACACCCTGACGGCCGGAGGCGTAGATAACCGGGAAATCGAGTTGTTCCTCGGTGGCATCCAGCTGCAGGAACAGTTCGAACACCTCATCCAGCACCTCGTGCGGCCGGGCGCCGGGTCGGTCGATTTTATTCACCACCACCAGGGGCTTGAGTCCGGCCTGCAGGGCTTTCCGGAGGACGAACCGCGTCTGGGGCATGGGGCCGTCGAAGGCGTCGACCAGCAGGAGAACCCCGTCCGCCATGTTGAGGACCCGCTCGACCTCGCCGCCAAAATCGGCGTGGCCAGGGGTGTCGATGACGTTGATGCGCACGCCCTCGTAGTTGATGGCGGCGTTCTTCGAGAAGATGGTGATGCCCCGCTCGCGTTCGATGGCGTTGGAATCCATAACGCAGTCGGCCACATCCTGGTTCTGGCGGAAGACGTGGGTTTGTTTCAAGAGGGCGTCGACCAGGGTGGTTTTGCCGTGGTCGACGTGGGCGATAATGGCGATGTTTCTCAGGTTGTCGATGCGTTGTTTCATGGGAGTTGTCCGTTTTCCTTACTGTCGGTTTGGTCCAAGAAGGCGCCGATGGCGTCAAGCAGCCGATCGCGGTCGGCGTAATTTGCGGTAGGAGCGGGAATGGAATCGCGGAACCACTGCCCGTAGCGTTTGGCCACCATGCGGCGATCGGCGATGATGGCGACGCCCCGGTCGCCGCGGGAGCGGATAAGCCGGCCGAAGCCCTGGCGAAAGCGGATCACCGCCGAGGGCAGCGAGTATTCCATGAACGCGTTGCCGCCATCGGCCTCGACCTTTTCGCAGCGGGCCTCGATAATCGGATCGGTCTGCACGCCAAACGGCAGACGGGCGATGACCAGGCACGACAGGGCGTCGCCGGCCACGTCCACCCCTTCCCAAAAGGAATGGGTGCCCAGCAGCACCGAACGCTCGCCGCGCTTGAAAATGGCGGTGATGTTCTCGCGCGAGCCGGACCGGCCCTGAGCGAGAATGCGAATGCCCTCGCCCAGAAAATCCTTTTCCAGATGGTCGGCAACACGGGAGAGCATGTCGTAACTCGTAAACAGGGCCATGCCCCGACCCTGGCTGCGTCGGAACAGGTCCGCCAGAAACACCGCCAGTTCCTGGGCGTAATCGCCGTCGCGGCCACCGGGTTCCGGCAGGAACATCGGCGCCGCCACCAGGCACTGGTGCCGGTAGTCGTAGGGGGTGCCGGCGTTGAAGGTGACCAGGCGTTCCGGTGGAATCAGGGCGATGCCCAAACGCTTGGCCAGGAAATCGAAGGAGTTTTTCACCGTCAGGGTGGCGGAACAAAACACGACGGAACTCTTCCGCTGGTAGAGCTGGTCGCTCAGGAGCGGTCCCACCTCCACCGGCGCCGCCACCGCCCGAACCATCCCCGGCTTCGATCCGTTCCGCTCGAGCCAGTAGACGTAGTCCCGGCTTGCCGCCTGGAGGATGAAGGTCGCGTCCTCTGTGATCTCCCGCAGCCACTGAGCCGACGCGTCCAGTTCCCGGGCGAATTCCAACTGGTAGGGGACGCTGCCCTCGTCCAATTCGCGGATCAAAGCGGCCAGGCCTTCGACCCCGTGCATCACGCCGGCCAGGGCGGCGAACAGATCCCGTTCCGCCTGGTCCACCGGATCCCATACTTCCCGGCGTTTGTCCTCCGCCCGGAAACGGCTGCTTTCGCCGGCTTTTTTGGCGGCCAGGGCCGCTTCCAGGGCGTGGAAAAAAGCGGGGAGAGCCGCATGGGCGGCGGCCACCGCCGCGCGGATCTCGTCGATCCGCTGCAGGGCCATGGCGGCCGGTTCCGGCAGGTTCAGGGCGACGGCGGCGAAACTTTTTTCCATGCTCGCCGTCAGGCCGGTGTGTCCCCGCCGGCCGGTGCGGTGCAGGCGGTTGATGGCGGTGATGATGCGGCTTTGGCTCAGCTCCACCGCCAGGTGGTTGGTAGCCGCGTCCTCCAGGTTGTGGGCTTCGTCGAAAATGATATGGCGGTGATCCGGCAGCGCCGGGCTTTTCGATCCCAATTCGGCGAATACCAGCGAATGGTTGGCCACCACCACGTCCGCCTCCTGGGCCTGGGCCCGGGCCTTCCAGACGAAACACTGGCGGAAGCGCTTGCAGGACCGGCCCATACACTCGTCGCCAACCGTGGACAGCCGGCCCCAAAGCGGGGCGAAATGCGGCCGGCCGGCAACGATGTTTTCGCTGATGTCGCCCGTTTCAGTCCAGGCGGCCCAGGGCAGGATGTTCAGGAGCCGCATCCGGTCCTCGCCGTCCAGCTCCGTCTCCATCTGATCCAACAGATACAAAAGTTTCCGCAGGCAGAGATAATTGCGGCGTCCCTTGAGGAGGGCGGCAGTGAAATCCATGTCCAGAGCTTTGGCGAGAAGCGGCAGGTCTTTTTCGAACAGTTGCGACTGGAGATTTTTGGTATTGGTGGAGACGATCACCGGGGTCTTATTCGCCACCGCGAAGGCGACGGCCGGGGCGAGGTAGGCCAGACTTTTGCCGATGCCGGTACCGGCTTCCACCATGAGGTGTTTGCCGCGGTTGAACGACTCCGCCACCTGCCGGGCCATCTCCATCTGCCCGGGGCGGTTTTCTTAGGTTGGGACCGAACGGGAAAGCGCCCCGT
>JAJBSZ010000312.1:0-1804 GCA_020861125.1 Planctomycetota bacterium
CCATCGCTGGAACCGGATCCCGGCCGGATCCCCTAACTCCACGGCCTGGCGGAGGACCACCCGAAACCGGAACCGGCCCAGTCGACTGCGTCCGTCCCGGCGTCGGCCGCCGGGGACGAGGAAGCGGGCACCGTCATCGACACCCTGGGACCGCACCTCGAGGAACTCCGGACCCGCCTGGCGCTGTGTCTGGCCGTGTTTGTCCCCTTCTTTGGCATCGGCCTGTACTGCTACCGGTGGCTGTGGCAGATCGTCATCCGTCCCCTGGACCGGATTTCGCCGCACCTGGCGAACTTCCAGGCTCTCGGGCCGTCCGACGGATTGATCATGGCGATTCGCATCGCCTTCGCGTTTGCCTTGTTTCTGTCGCTGCCGGTGTGGCTGTTCCAGATCTGGAACTTCGTGTCCCCCGGGCTCACCACAACGGAAAAGCGCTGGCTGACCCTATCACTGGGGAGTGGCGGCGTGCTGTTTGCCATCGGGGCCGCCCTGGCCTACTTCGTCGGCCTTCCCTTGGCGCTTTCCTACCTCCTGCCCTTCAACCAATCCCTGGCCGGCTGGGAAAATTCCTTTACCGGCACCGGGTATGTGGATTTCGTCATCACCTGCTGCGCCGGTTTCGGTATCGCCTTTGAATTGCCGTTGGTGATGCTCGCCCTGGCCTGGGCCGGAATCCTCACACCCGAACTGCTGCGGGAATGGTGGCGCGTCATCCTGCTGGTGATCGTCATCATCGCCGCCGTCATGACGCCACCGGATCCCTTCACCCAGATCATGCTGGCCCTGCCCCTGTCCCTCCTGTTTCTCGTCGGCTGCTGGCTGGTGAAATGGGCCCAGCCGCGGGAATGACCGTAATGGGTTCCACACCCGAATCGGGCGTGCGGTCGAGAACGGGCGACAGGCAGGACCAATCGGGCAGCGGGCTGATGGTGTTTGCTTTCTCGAGTGGCTCGGACGAAGAGAACGGCGTCGAGGCGGTAGTCCGCACCACGTCCAGCCAACCGTTCCGGTTCGCCAACAGCTAGCGGAAGTTGACGATCTCCACCCAATTCGGCCCGGCAGCGGTTTCCACCCGGCACACCTCCCGCAAGGCGCCGGTGGCCGGGTCGATGGCGTAGCTGGTGGCATGGTTCGACACCTCGCCCGACGCCACCAGAAACCTCCCCTTGGGATCGATGGCGAAACCCCGTGGTTGGGTTTCGGTCGGCACGCTGCCGTGATACTCCAGCCGGCCGCTCATGCTGTCGGCGTGGAAACAGGCGATGGTGCTGGAGGAGCGTTCCGAGGCGTAGAGGTGGGAGCCATCGGCGGTGAGACGGATCTCCGCGCCCCAGATTTTCGCCGGGCCCTGGTGGCCGGGGTCTTTGGCATTTACCGGCGGCCGGTATCCGCCCGGAACCAGCCCGGAGCCGGGTGGCACGATTGAGATGCGTTGCCGTTCGGTGAGGGTTCCCGACTGCGGGTCGAGGGAAAAACAGATGACTTCGCCGCTCAGTTCGGTGAGCACATAGGCGAAACGGTGGTTGGGACTGAATACGAGGTGACGGGGGCCGGATTCGAAGCCGGTCGCGATGAAGGCGGGACGGTTGGCGGTGAGGGCGCCGGTCTTGTCGTCAAACAGAAACTGGAAGATCAGGTCGCTTCCGAGGTGCGGTACATAGACAAAGCGTTCCGACGGATCGGTCCGGATGCAATGAGGATTGCGTCCGAGCCGAAGGAGGGCCGTCGCCTCGGCCGCTACCAATCCCTCCGGACCCACCGGATTGACCGAGACCAGATTCCCGCCATAGGATGCGCCCAGCAA
>JAJBSZ010000312.1:1814-2939 GCA_020861125.1 Planctomycetota bacterium
CCCAGCAAAAACCGGCCGCCAGCGGCCGGGACCAGGTAATTCAGGCTTTCCGCCACCGGAGCGGACGACAGGTATTCCAGCTGGCCGGTGCCGGAATCGATGCCGTAGGTGACTACGGCCGGCGGCGTTCCCTTGACGGAAGCGTAGAGGCAACGCCGGTCCGGCCGCACCGCCAGGGCGATTACCGGGCCGGCGGCGCTGGTGGTGGCCAGCGGTTCGAGGCGGCCGGAGGTTTGATCCAGTTGAAACGAAGAGATCGCGGCGCCGCCGGCGGTGGCGATATACACGAAGGATCGGTCCTGTTTTTCCATGCCTGTTTTTCCTGTCCCTTCCGCCCACTGACCTGTCTCGCCCGGTCGTCTTCCCCGGTCACGCTTCCAGCGAACGGGCGGCCTCGGCAGCGAGGGCATACATCTCCGTCAACGGCTTGCCGGTGGCCAAAGCCGCAGCGCGGCAGTCTTCGAATTCCGGCTGACGGCGGATGAGGATGCCGCCGCGCCAGCCGAGTTTGATGCGGACAGTATGGCCGAGCACGGTGACGGTGCGGGTCTCGCGGGGCAGGGTAAGGCGGGAGCGTTCCCCCACCCGCATGCCGAAGGTGGTGGACTCGCGCCAGATGATGTCGGCGACGGCGGCGGCGAGGTCCGGCGCCGCCAGCACCGTCACCTCGTGGCCGGCGCGGCCCTTTTTCATCACCGCCGGCAGGGCGTAGGCTTCACAGGCGCCGCCGGCCAGGCATTTCTCGCAGAGATAGGCGACGGCCTCGGGCGTCATGTCGTCGAGGACAAACCGGAACTCCGCTACCCGATCCCCTTCCGCCGCCTTTTCCCCGGGCAGCCGGGCCTCGATGGCGGCGGGTAGGAGCGACGCCTCGTCCCGCACTCGCACCAGCTCGCCCGACGGTTCGCGCCGGGTTTCGGCGATGACCGTTCCGCCCGAGGGACGGCCGGCCCCGGCCGAGGCCGGTTTGCCAATGATGGCGCGGACCAGGTTCGGCACGTCGGGGAAATCCCGGTGGCCGGCGCCGTAACCGATGCGGGTGACGGTGATTTCCGGCGAGGGGCCGAAGGTTTCCGCCAGGCCCGCCAACAGGGCGATACCGGTCGGGGTGGCGCGCTCCCCTTC
>JAJBSZ010000488.1 GCA_020861125.1 Planctomycetota bacterium
GGCCGTCCGGCCGCCTGACGCCGGGCCAACCGCGCCGCCACCTCCTGCCGGTTGTTGAGAAGTTACAGCGGATCCGCCCACAGCAGGGCCAAGGCGGCAGCGCGGCTGGCGGCGGTGCTGGCTGCGTAGACGCTATCCGCCCACAGGGTCCGTTCCGTCAACCCACCGGCCGCCCGGATGCGAGCGAAGAGGGGCGCCCAGTCGCTGCGGTGACCAAGCTGGAGATCGCGGGCGAAATTGCGGCAGGAGACGGTCTGGAAACCGCGACCGTCATCCCAATCGGCCTGGCCGGTGAAGGTCTTGAAGTTCCGGTACGGCACCGACGCCAGTTGTTCGTAACGATGGCATTGGGTAAAGAAATTCAGCCCGCAGCCGAGGGCGACCTGAACCGCGTCATGGGCTTCAAACACGGCGAAGGGGGTGTCGTCGCCGAAGGAAGTGGTGACGGCGGGCGCGGCCAGAATAGCCTCGGCGCTGGGGCCAACCGCCACAAAGGAATACACCGGATGCCGGCTCCGCCGCGCGCCGGGCAGGCCCGTCAACGCCCAGTCGGCAAGCACCCCCGATTCGGACGGGCTGGCCGCCAGATGGAACGGCACGCCGCGGCAGAAGGAAAAGGTGAAAGCGGGAAACGCCAGGGTCCAGCCGTCCGCCACCAACGCCGCCAGCGCCGCCAGGACCCCCTCCCGGCCCAGGCCGGACGGCGGCGCCAGATGAATGAGGGAGGAATGGATCACGGCCATTCCCGGCGTCGGGCCAAGAACGGACGCCAGCGTGCGCTGCAGGCAGTCAACCGCTTCCCGGTCCATCGTTCCTACCCTCCCTTCGCGGTCCTGGCCCGACCTTGCCGGGCGCCCGGCCGGGCACCCGAAGCCAGGCGGCGGGCCAGCGCCGCTGCCAACTCGCGGTTTTCCCGCGGTGTGCGCACCGACAGCCGCAGGTGGCCGCCGCGTTTCATGCCGGTCTTGCCGGCGCAATCTTTGACGTAGAGATCGTCGTGGTAGAGGATATCCGCCGCCAGCCGGGAAGAGGACACGCCGGCGGGCAGCCGACAGAGGATGAAATTCGCCTGGGACGGCAGCGGCCGCAGGCCGGGAACGGCCGCGAGATCGGCGGCGAAACGGCTGCGTGCCGCCGCCACCTGACGGCAGGCCTCCCGGTACTCCGCCCGGTATTTCGGCATGATCTGCAGAAAGAATTCGCCGAAGGAATTGATGTTCCAAATGGCCACGGCGCGGCGAATCGCCTCGATCAGGTCCCTGTCCGCCGACGCCGCCACCCCCAGCCGCAGGCCGGGCACGCCGTAACTCTTGCTGACGGATTTGATCACCAGGAGGTTGGGAAATTCGCCGAGGAGCCGGCTGTCGATGCAGCTTTTGCCGTCGCCGTCGCCGGCGAAGTCGACAAAGGATTCGTCCAAAATGACGGTCTTGTGCCGCAGCCGGGCGGCGGTGAGCACCTGGATGAGATCCGCGAAGCCGATGTAATTGCCGCTGGGATTGTCCGGATTCACCAGCACCAGCGCGTCCACCCCATCCAGCCAGCCGATAAGGTCGGCCCGGTCGTAGCGGTAATCGCGCTTCCGCGGCGTGCAGATCACCAGGTCCTCCGGCCGGGTCCGGCTCAGGTATTCGTTGAAGGCGGGGATGATGACGCCCACACGGCAGGCGCACTGCGGCAATGCCGCTTGAATGAGTTCCGCCGCGCCATTCCCCACCGCCAGGTATTCCTCACGACAGGCCAGCATCTCCGCCGCCAGCAGACACTGGGTCGCCTGGCCGGAGGGGTAGTTGGCCATCAGCGGCACGAAGGAATCCTTGATCTCCTCCACCATCCGCGGGCTGGGAAAATACGGGTTCACCAGGTAGCAGAAATCGCGCACCGATTCCGCCCGCCAGTAGCCGCCATAGCGCCGGTTGAACAGCTCCAGCTTTTCCGCCGGCCCGTCGGCGAACATCAACTCCGCGTTGCGCAGATCCGGCAGGCTGTCGATTTCGTACCATTTTTCCCCCCGCAGCGGCATGGCCTTGAGGTTCTTCTGATCCAGGGTGAGAATCACCCGGAGGACCTGTTCGTAATACTTGTTGTGGCCGAGCGCCCGGCAGTAGGACTCCAGGAACGGAACATAGGTATTACGGGAGAATTCACGGGAAAACTTGTAGATGTTCACCGTCTTGAAGTAACTGTCCCGCTCGCGGTAATCGAAATGGCTTTTGGAAATGAAGGCGGTCACCTCGTTGTTGCCGCCGATTTTAATCACCGTGCCGTCCATGTGCGGTTTGTAGCGATCCACCACCACCAGATTGGGATGGCGGTTGGCCAAGGCGTCCTGGAGGATACTTTCCTGATAGATCAGGTCGCTCTCCATGAGGACGGTGTCGTCCTCCACCAGACGCTCCCGTGCGAGATACAGGGAATAAATATTGTTGGTGCTGTCGTAGATGGGGTTCTCGACATAGGTGATGGGCACGCCGCCGCGGCTGTCACCGAGGCATTCCCGGATCATCTCCTGGCGGTAGCCGACCACCACCACGAAACGGTCGAACCCCATACCGGCGGCGGTATCGAGGGAGCGTTCGATCAGCGTCCGGCCATTGACCCGGATCATGCACTTCGGCTTGTCGGCGGTAACCTCGCGCAACCGCCGGCCCATGCCCGCCGCCAGCACCATCAGTTGCATGGCGTCACCTTTCCGGCGTCGAAGTTCCCGGCCGCCCGCCGCCCCGGTACACTGCCGTCACCCCTCATGGCCGTCGCCTCCGAACCATGGTGAACGGGTATTCCGGAAACAGGGCCGGCTCGGCGTCACCGGAATAGTGGGGCAGCGCCGCCGCCTCCTTGGAGCGGATGTGGGCGCGGAGCTCGTTGCGCAAGGCGATGAAGACGCCAATCAGATTGGCGACGATCGGCCGGGTCAGATTCTTGGTGAAGCTGG
>JAJBSZ010000291.1 GCA_020861125.1 Planctomycetota bacterium
ACATCCTGACCGCCGACGATGAACTTGCGGTAGCGGAGGCCGATGGCGTTGACGCCATGCACGTTCATCCATTCGATGACCCCCACCAGCCGGGAGGAAAACCCTTCGGCGGCGATGATCATGCGCTGGGAATTGTTCACCAGGGAAAAGAAGTCCTCGGCGTCCCGTTCGAAGGCGGCGGCGAGGAGGCTGGCGATCTCCACCGCGTCGTCGGACATCTCCACATCCATGTCTTCCCACAGGCGGCGGAGCTGTTCGTTGGCCGGCCGGTCGATGAAATTGCGGGCGATGCGGCCGATTTCGTCGGTGGTGAGGGAGGCGAGGTTGGCGGCGAGCTGCAAGGTGGAAATCTGCTGGGCGATGTCGGCCGTGCCCATGGCGATGGTGACGGCGGCGCAGCGGCCGAGGGAGTCGATGGCCACCATGGTCTCGTCCCCCGGCTGGCAGATGCCCGGGAAATCCTCGGCCTCGGCCACCACCACCAGGGGTTCGCCGAGAAAATGGGGCTGGTTTTTTACCCGACGCTTGATATCCAGCAGCCCCTCTTCATCCATGGGGAGGGAGGAGACTTCCTGGAACACCCGGCCGGAGCCGGTGTACATCTTGCTCATGCACTCTTCCTCTATGACGCCACGGGACGGTCGCCGCGCCGCCACCGCGACCGCCGTGGACGGTCCGGCGCGAACCCCGCGGAAAAATAGGTATCCCCGATAGTGTAGGGCGGTGGCCGCGCAAGTCAAGCGGCGGCACGGGCGGTTCGACGGAAGAAGGGGACGGGCGTGACTGCGGCCTCAGGCCATTGCCGCGGGGTCGTCGGGGTTCAGCCGGTATACGGTCCGGCCGCGCCGCTGGGCATAGGCCACGGTTTGGCCGGTGCCGCTTTTCCGACCGGTCCAGACGGCGATAAGGAACGCCGCGCGATCCACCATGTACTGATTGCGCTGCCGCATGCAGCCGGGGCCGTACCGCGGCGCTATCACCGTGACGGTATCGATCTGGTCCACCAGCCGGTGATACCGGTACCGGTCATCCGGGGGAAATCCGGCTGGCATGCCGGCAAAGGGCAGGGCACACTCCAGGGTGACGGTGGGATATGCCGCCTTCAGGTCGATCACCGCCTCCATCGCCCAGGTATCGACGCCGAGGGCGCCGCCGCTGATGAAATGCCGAACGCCCTTCCTGGTGACGCAGTACTCGCATCGCTCCCGGATAAAGGCCTTAATCCGCCCGCACTCCGGATGGGACTCGTCGTTTTTGAACGAGAAAAAAGCGGGACGGTGGCCGGTGAAGCAGCAGGTTTCTTCCATGGGGACCATACGTTCTCCTGACGGGCGGGCGTCGGGAACGCAGGCGGATTATGGCGCCGGAGAAGTTTCCAGAACGGGCAATGTCCTGGCTGCGGCTGTCCATCGGGGTGAGCTGCCGTCGTCCACCCGGTCCGACACGATCCCGGCTTGATTCCGGTCGTCTCGGCCAAAGCGTACGGCGTAGTAAAAGGGGATGCCGACACCGTTCAGTTACCGGGGAGCTACCAAACTCCCACAAAGGACAAACGGAAACACGACGGCACCCCCAAACCCTAGCTTGGGGGTAATCGCTCGTATTCCCGGTCTGTCCTTTGTAGGGCTACACCTTGCGGTG
The DNA here is from genome assembly GCA_020861125.1 of Planctomycetota bacterium. The sequence continues at coordinate 1,642 of JAJBSZ010000291.1, forward strand.
TCCGGTTGAAAACCGGTTGGTAGAACCCTTTGGTAACATTCGACCGAGTGACGCTACACAGGCGTCTTCATGGAGTGTACTACCTACCTAGGCTAATGCAAGGAAATATAATCTGCGGGGAGTGCCTGATGCCGAAGGGGAAGGAAACGTCCGAAACCGAGGATGGTTGTCGCGTGTTTTAGATTTGCCGACCTGATAATTACCGAAGGGATACCAAGCTCCATAAACCAACGGGAACTGCGGCGGCATTTCCAAGCTCATTGGTTTACAGCGGATATGGTGCGCAGAAAAATCGCAGGCCATACCATGGTTTCCTTCCGGGAAACCCCGCACGTGGTGGGATGCCCTGGTCAGTGACATCCCGGCGCAGTCGACGATGGGACCACGTACAGTTGCACGTCTGCGCCTTGTGCCATGGGGACGACCTGGCGGAATGCCTTTTCTCGGAAGCAGTTCCTGTACGTTCGTGAACGCTACGGTGTTGGCTGCGCCATCTCCCTAACGGTGTATTCCGCCACATAGCCGGCGGAATACACCTACCGGTCGAGCTCGCAGCCAACACCAAGCGTTCATTGAACGTACAGGAACTGTGGGGATCGGCGTCCACACATGGACTTGAGGCGGTGGCGACCGGGGTAGCGGGTCTCCGTGTCGGGGTTTTTTCGGGTAATGAGCCGAAATCCCAACCGATTCACCTCGCACCGCCGTTCGTCTCCGCAACCCTCCGGGAATCCAGGCGAAAAACGCCGCCGGGAACTTCCCCGAAAGTACTGCCAGCTTGGCCGCTGCAATGCATTCAAAAATATATAGTGATGGAAGTGTAATAATAGAAAAAAATGGCATAAGATGGGTGGCGGGCAATATATTTGATCTAATTTGGTGAAAGAGGCAAACATGTTTGATATAATATTCAGTCTAAGTTTACGTGGGGAATTTAATTCGTGGTTGGTATCGGATAAATTAAATGTTATGCCGGATTTTGCAAAAACCTACGGTGAAAATGTAATTTCCAAAACCATAGATGGAGTACTGAAAACGCGTAATACTTCCAACGGTGAACCTAATACGATGTCTCGCTGGCTATACAAAGATGAAAATAAAAACGTTGGCAGCATTGAAACAGTTATTGGAAAATTTAATGATTTTTTAGAAAAAAATAGAAAATACTTACTAACTTTCAGTAATAGAGAGAAAAAGATGAATGCCCAGGTAACGTATCCGTGGGAACATAATATTAGCATATCAATTTGGGTTGACAGGCATGGTTCCTCTGTGACCGATGGCATATTGCTC
>JAJBSZ010000355.1 GCA_020861125.1 Planctomycetota bacterium
CTGCTGCAGGCTGGTGAAGAGCTCGGTGAAGTTCATTACCACCGGATCGGCGCCGAGAAGTTTGAAGAGATCGATATAGAGGGGCAGGGGTGGAACGCGGATTTTCAGGTCCCGGAAGTCGTCGGGAGTTTTCAGTTCGCGGACATTGTTGGTGATGTGGCGGAAGCCGTTCTCACCCAATGCCAGCGGCACCGCCCCCTTTTCCCGGAACAATTGCATAATCATCTCGCCGCCGGCGCCGTTGAATATAATCTCGTCCACACTCTCGTAGCCGTTCCGGAATATCCAGGGCAGGAAACACACTTGGATGCGCGGTTCGAAGCTGGGCATGGTCATGGCCGAGTGCATGTCGCAATCGATGATCCCTTTGAACAGCATCTCCAGCCCCTTGACCTGATTGCCCGAGGCGAGCTGTTCGTTGGGGTAGATGTTGATGACGTACTTGCCGTCGGTTCCTTCCTCGACCAGGCGCTTGAACTCCCGCGCCGCCACCATCCCCGAGCTGGTTTCGGTGGCGGCAATGTTCATCTTGAGTTCCGTCGGTTTCTGTCCCGCCGGGGACGGCAGGGACACAGCGGCGACGGCCGCCAGACACAGGATCGCTTTCGGGAGGAGTTTCATGTTGGTTTCCTTGTAGTGCGGGCCAATGAAATGACACATCCACAGCGATACGGAACTTCCCGGGAAACATTTCCCGGCAACGCTCGGCGATACGGCCACCCGGTCACGGCCGCTTGGCCGGACAAGACCATTTGCACACCGGCGCGTCCGGATACACGCTATCCATGGTGATGGCCGGATCGTGGCTGGGAATGACGTAGTCGCAGATGGCTTCCATTTTTGCAAAGGAGTCGTGGTAGTCGTGCAGGTTGTTGTGGAGGGCGCTGGGGATGTGCCGCTGCTTGCCGATGCCGTTCCAGTTGAGCATGGACGGCACGTTGTCGCTGGCCACCAGATACACCCCGTCGGCGGTGGTGACGGTAAGGCCCTGCATGCCGGGGGTGTGGCCGGGGAGGAAATGGACGTCCAGGCCGTCGCCAATGGAATAATCGCCGTTTTTGAGGGTAAAGCGGTGCTGGTGGTCGAGCCAGGGTGCCCGCAGCCCGGTGTCCGTCCCTTCGTAGAAGACGTGGTGATCCGGTAGGGGATTGGCGGCGTACGCCACCTCCCGCTCCTGCACATAGATGTCGGCCTTGGGAAACAGCTCTAGGTTGAAGCAATGATCCCAGTGCAGGTGGGTGAGGACGATGGTGTCGATGTCGTCCGGACCGACACCTTTGCCGGCGAGCAGCGCCAGGGGTTCCATGTCCGGCGTCTGGATGGCCTTATGGTGGTTCTTGGTCGCCGTGGCCGGATCGCAGGCGCCGGAATCCACCAGGATGTTCCGGCCGCCGCCCTGGACCAGCCAGAACACCACCGGCGTATCCAGCTTGCAGCCATAATTTTTCAGGTACGTCTGGCTCGATTGTTCGATGTTTTTGGTCAAGAGATTTACCAATGGGTAGATCACGTAGGTTTGCATATCGCCTCCGTTCGGAAAAAGGGCCAGCCGCGGTGTACACAGGACAAACCGGGTTGGGATTTCGAATATTCATGACGGTACGCGCTACCGGAATGGAAATCCGGAACGGGGTTCGGGCTCCTCCGGGCGGTCGGGCGCCACCGCGGGTTCATTCCAGTGCGAATTTCTATTTCAAAAATGGTTTGGCGCCGCGGGCATGGGACCACTCGTCCGCGGCTGGTGGTCCAGGGTACCGCTCCGCGAGTCGGGCTCTCGCCGGTAGTGCACCAGCCGACTCGTGCCAATATCACCGTTCATTGCCACGTGAGTAATTTTTTGAGCGTAAAAGACGACTTGCAGGCCTATATCCGTTCCGTGGTTCTTGGCATACGGAATACGGCATACCGAAACTTTACCGCACTATTCGGAATTTGTCAATTAGGCAAAAACTTTTTTTTGGCTTTTCGTATACCAAAAAAGGCAGAATATGGTAAAGTATTGGGGATTGGAAGTATGGAAAATCTTTGTACATTAATATTCGTTGGTTGGGGCGTGCTGTCTCGGATGACAGCGCGGGGTGACAGTGAAAAGGGCTGGCGCGGTAGTGGCCAGTTGGTACCATTCTATGGCGATGCAAAAACCTCTGGTTCCGGTGGAGAGCCTGGAAAAGAACCTTACGTATGCCGAAAAGGCGTTCCGCGCCCTCAAGCGGATGATTATGCTTGGTCAACTGCCCAGCGGCGGTATCATCAACGAGCGGGAACTGTCCGAACAGTTGGGGATCAGCCGGACGCCGCTGCGGGATGCCTTGCAGTTGCTGGAGGCCAAGGGCTGGGTGGTGAAACGGGGGAAGTCCCGTTCCATTACCGAATTCAATATCGAAGAACTGATGAACGACATCCAGATCCGCTGTGCCCTCGAGGCCCTGGCCGTGGACCTGGCGATGGACCGCCTCACCGACGCGGACCTCCAGGTGATGGCGGGATACGTGGAAACCATGGGTAAACGGGACCTGGACCACGTTTCATTCCTTGAAGCTGATCAGCAATTTCACGTTCATTTAGGCAAAATTTCCGGTAATAGTAAACTATACGGCATGCTCGATGATTCGTGCGAGCAAATTCTCCGTTATAGCATATTGTTTTTGAAAAGTATCATACATCGCCGGGACCAGGTACAGCGAGAACACCAGAAAATGTACGACCTTCTGGTCCGTCGGGACAAGGCGGGGTACATCGCCGCCATTCAAGAACACTTGGTACAATCGTCCCCCTGGCTGCGCGGTGGCCAAGCAGTGACGATTCCTGACGGTATAGCCTTTCCGCGAAAAAACCAAAAGACGTAACAACTGCCGACGGCCACGATGGCCCGTTCGCAATGTTTCGAACCGGAGTCTGACGGGAGGCGGCGGCAAGCTGGATCCATCCCGGGG
>JAJBSZ010000043.1 GCA_020861125.1 Planctomycetota bacterium
CGCCCCGCCCGGTCCGGGCCGGGCGGGGCGGGATGGCTGCGGTGTGAGCCTGCCGCCGGTTCCGGGAACGCCGGTAGCGGTGGCGGTGGGCTCCGGCGTCACCGCCAGTGCCAACGGTCGGGATTTCACCGCCGAAACCGAGGGCCGGGTGATCTTCCGGGACGGCGAGTTGTCCGTCTCGTCGGTATTGGCCATCGGCCAGGATGTGGACTACAGCGTCGGCAACATCGATTTCATCGGCAGCGTGGAGGTGCGGGGATCGCTCCTGGACGGGTTTTCCATCACCGCCAAGCGCGGCGTCACCATTTCCGGCGAGGTCGGGGCGGCCAAGATCACCTCCGCCGGCGATGTCGTCATCAGCGGCGGTATCCGCGGCAAAAACGCCGCCATCGTCTCCTGCCGCAACCTGACCGCCCGCTATATCGATGACGCGACGGTCGAGGCTTCCGGCAACGTTGTCGCTGCCAAGGAGATCATGAATTCCAGTGTCAAGGCCCTGGGCCGGGTCAGCGTCACCGACGGCGCCATCGTCGGCGGCGAGGTGTGCGGTCTGAAAGGGGTGGAAGCCGTGAGCATCGGATCCGACCTCGGCGTCTCCACCTGGGTCATGGCCGGGCTCAATTGGACCGACGAAAACAAGAAGGAAGAGATTCGCGGTCTGATCGCCGAATACCAGGACCGCATCCAGTCGTCGAAGATCCTGCTCGATCCGCTCCTTGCCGACAAGGAAGCGATGGCCCGGCTGGGCAGCGGCCAGAAATCCATGCTTTCCGAACTGATCAGCGAACTGCGCTACTTGCGGGAAAACATGGAATCCCTGCTGAGTCAGCGGGCCGGTCTGGACGGCCTTGCCGCCGCCGGTGTTGCCTACCGGATCAACGCCCGGAAGATGCTGTATATGGGCGTCTCCGCCCGCATCGGCGAGGTGGACGGGCAGATCCAGGACAATACCCCCGGGCCCGTCTCCATTGTGCGGAACGCTGGCAACAATACGATTGCCGTCGAGGCTTTCAGCGAACTGCCGCCGCTGGAAGCGGGTCCTGGCGGTGCGGATGGCGGCAGCGCCGGGACGGCCGACCCGGTGGACGGCAGCGCCAACCCGGCGGGTGGCGCCGATGCCTCCGTTGCACCAGCAGACGGCATCGCCGCCGGTGCGGCGGAAGGGGAGTGAAGCACATGGCGAAATCCACGGAAAAGCCCGAGCGCAGTGCACCGTCCCTGGACGCGGCGCTGGCCCAAATTCACAAACAGTTCGGCGCCGGCGCGGTGATGCGACTGGGGGAAGCGGCGGCTCATGATATCCCCACGCTCACCACCGGATCCCTCGGTCTGGACCTGGCCATCGGCGCCGGCGGGTATCCCCGCGGCCGCATCGTCGAGATATACGGACCGGAATCGTCGGGCAAAACCACCCTGGCGCTCCATGCCGTGGCCGGGGCCCAGGCGGCCGGCGGCACGGCGGCGGTCATCGACGCCGAGCACGCCCTGGATCCGTCCTATGCCCGTCGGCTGGGGGTGAACCTGGATGCGCTGCTGGTGTCGCAGCCGGATTCGGGCGAGCAGGCGCTGGAGATTTGCGAACTCCTTGTGAAGTCCAACGCGGTGGATCTGGTGGTGGTGGATTCGGTGGCGGCGCTCACCCCCCGGGCGGAGCTGGAGGGCTCCATGGGCGATACCCACGTCGGCCTGCAGGCCCGGCTGATGAGCCAGGCCCTGCGCAAGTTGGCCGGGGTGCTGAACCGCTCCAACGCCGTGATCATCTTCATCAACCAGATCCGTATGCAGATCGGCGTTACCTTCGGCAATCCGGAGACCACCCCCGGCGGCCGCGCCCTCCGCTTCTACGCTTCCGTCCGCCTGGACATCCGACGGATCGAAACCCTCAAGGGCCAGGACGGGGCCCGTGGCAATCGGGTCCGGGTCAAGGTGGTGAAAAACAAGGTGGCGCCGCCCTTCCGCCAGCACGAATTCGATATTCTCTTCAATCACGGCATCCACCGCGAAGGGGAGCTGGTGGATTTGGCTCTCGCCCACAAGCTGGTGACGGCGTCCGGTTCCTGGCTATCCTTGGGAGATGTCCGGCTGGGGCAGGGGCGGGAAAAAGCGGCCGAGTTCCTCGCCGCGAATCCGGACATGGCGGCCTCCCTCCGGGCGGCCGTCGTCGAGGCCGCCGCTGGCCGCAAGGACGCGTGAGTACCATTCTACCCGTTACGGGTTGGGAGACCGACATAGTGCCTAGTATCTGGATACGGCGTTGCGCCGCCTGTCTGCTTGTCTGCACCGTTGCCATGGCCGCCCCCTCGGGCGAATCCCTGGTGGCGGGTTTGGACGATCTGGCCGATTTCCGTCAGGTTATCGCTGCCGCCAAGAGCCGGGTATTTCCGTCCGTGGTGTTCCTCATGCCCATCGCCGAACGCTACGACGCCGGCCGGCGGGAAAAAGCCCAGGTGGCCGGATCCGGGGTGATCATCTCGGCGTCGGGGGAGATCGTCACCAACTGGCACGTGGTGGACAAGGCGGTGGAGATACGCTGTCTCCTTTACGACGGCACCGCCTGCCGAGCCACCATCGTCGGTGTCGACCGGGATACCGATCTCGCCCTGCTGCGGGTGGAGGGGACGCCGGACACGGTGTTCCCCGCCGCCGAACTCGCCGACAGCCGCCAGCTCGAGGAAGGGCAGTTCGTTATGGCCATGGGGGCGCCGTGGGGGCTGTCACGCTCCGTCTCCATGGGCATCCTCTCCTGCGTTGACCGCTTCCTGCCCGGTCAGGGCGGCGGCTACAACCTCTGGTTGCAGACCGACGCCTCCATCAACCCGGGCAATTCCGGTGGACCGCTTATCGACACCGACGGCCGGGTGGTGGGAATAAACTCCCTCGGGTCGCTCCTCGGTGGCGACCTGGCCTTCGCCATCCCGGCCGGGACGG
>JAJBSZ010000486.1 GCA_020861125.1 Planctomycetota bacterium
GAGTCGAAGCGGGGATCGGCGACGGGGCGGCCGGAGGCGGTTCCAGAGCCTCGGCGGGGTTGGCCGTGGCGATGGGACTCGCGCCGGCGGTCACCGGCGGGGCGGCCGGCGGGGCGATGCCGGCGAAGATGTCCGCGGCCGCGGCCACCGGGGGTGCCGGTATGGCGCCGCCGTCCGGGGCGTTGCCGTCAGACGGCGAGGCGGCGATGGCCTGCCGGAGTTCCTCCAGCAGGGCGGCGGTGAGGTCGGCACTGTCGCCGGCGGCGGCACCGGCCACCAGAGGACGGATGAGAGCGGCCAGCTCCTGCAGGGCCGAGACGATGGTGGCGGTCAAAACCAGCCCGCCGCTCCGCGCCGCCTCGAGTTCGGTTTCGATGCTGTGGCAGAATTCGGCCAGGGCGGTGAAGCCGCAGATAGCGCCCTCGCCCTTGAGGGTATGGAACTGGCGGAAGATGGCCCGGACCACCTCCGGGTCGGTCACCGGCGGGGCGAGGGCCACCAGACCGGCCTCGAGCTCGTCCACCCGCTGTTCGATGGCCAAGAGCATTTCCCGCCATTCCTCATCGTCGGCGAAGGTGGCATCCTGTTGCGCCCGGGTTTCTTCTTTCTTGACGTCGCGGAAAAACAGGTGTGCCTCCGCCAGGGCCTGCTTCCGCAGGGTCTCGTTCATGCCGGCGGGGGACTCGATGCCCTGGAGGACACTCAGGAGATGCTGCACCGCCTTTACTCCGCCTTCGCTGTTGGCTATGATTCCCTGTGCCAGGGCGGCGGACACGGCGCCGATGAGAATGGCCAATTCCTGGGCGTCGTTGTTTTCCCCGGCAAAGAATTCCTCGGCCAGATCGTCCGCCTTGTTGGCGATGGCCTTCCATTCTTCCAGGGTGGAGGACGGGCTGACCATGACCAGATCGGAGGCGAGTGTTTGCAGTTTTTTGCGGATGGAATCGCTGATCATAGTTCCTCCGGCCGGGGACAGGGGGCGGCGACCTGCCGCAAACGCCTGCCGGGCAACGCCACGGCTGCCTTCGCCGAAGGGGGCGGGAGCATGGTGCTTCCATTGTATGAAGGTGAAAAATGAAAATCAAGACGGGGGATCGGCACGCGCCCGGATGGGAAAGCCGCCCGCATGCTTGACGACCCGCTGCCCCACGCCCTGACCCGTGCCCTTGATGCCGCCCGTCCGGACGGCGCCGTGCGCTACGCCCAGAAGTCCGACCTGGATCTGGTGGACGGCTTCGGCGAATCCTACCTGGTGGTCAAGGGCGACCGCCTGATCGCGGCCAGCGCCGAGGACGTGGTCATCGACCTCGCCCTGGCCGACGTCCAGGAGGTCCGCATTGTCGAACTGTTGGGCGGGGCAGCCCTGGCGGCGGCCTGCCGCGACGGCCGGGAAATCCGCCTGATCCGCTACTCCCGGACGCTGGTGCCGGAGTTCGGGGTTTTCTGCCGGATCCTCAACACTTTGATCGCCGGCTTTCCCGTGCCGGTGCCGGAGGCGGAAGGGGACGCCAGCTGTCGCCGCTGCGGCAACCCGTTGCCGGAGCGGGGCGGCACCTGCCCCAACTGCGTGAACTTCTTCGCCGTGTTTCGGCGCCTGCTGGGCCTCGCCCACCGCCGGCGCATGGCCATCCTCGTCTGCGCCAGCCTCATCGGCGTGGTGTCCCAGGTTATCCCGCCTTACCTGACCAAACAGATCACGGACGGCGTGATCCTCGGCGGCGAAATCGAGCGTCTGCCCGGCCTTATCGCCGGGATAATCACCTGCGGGCTGGTGTATTTTCTTTCCCGCTACACCACCACCTACCTGGCCTCGTGGCTGGCGGCCCGGATCATCGCCGACCTCCGCAGCCGGCTCCACGCCCACATGCAAAAATTGCGCATGGGCTACTTTTCCAAACGGGAAACGGGCGAGCTGGTGTCCCGGGTCATGCACGACACCCAGGAATTGCAGCATTTTCTCATCGATGGCATGCCCTATCTTTTCGTCAACACCCTGACCTTTTTCGCCATCGCCCTGATCCTCCTCCGCCTCGACTGGCGCCTGGCCCTGGTCGTTTTCATTCCGGTGCCGATCCTCATCTTTGGCGTCCGCTGGATCTGGAAACGGCTGCACGGCCTTTTCCAGAAGGAAGGCAACCGCTGGTCCACCCTGCACACGGTGTTGGGTGAATCCATGCGCGGCTTAAAAGCGGTGAAGGCGGCGGGTCAAGAGGACGCCCGGGCCCGGCGTTTCGCCGACCTCAACGCCGACGTCTTCAACCTGGTGTTGTCCATCGACCGGTCCTACGCCGCCTTCAGCGAGGGAACATACTGGATCATGTCCCTGGCGGTGGCGGTGGTGTGGTTCTTCGCCGCCTCGCGGGTGGCGGGAGCGGCGCCCGGCGACGACCTCAGCATGGGGGACATCACCGCGTACGTCGGCTACATGTGGATGTTCTACGGACCGCTCCAGTGGTTCACGGTGATCGCCAACTGGATGAACCACGCCTTCGCTTCGGCCGAGCGCATCTTCACCGTCCTGGACGCCGAACCGGAGGTCTACGACCCGCCCCACGCCCAACCGGTCACCCGGTTCCAGGGCCGGGTCACCTTCGACGACGTACACTTTTCCTACGAGCGGGGCAAAGAGGTGATCAAGGGGATCAGCCTGGACATCGCGCCCGGTGAAATGGTGGGTCTGGTCGGCCGCTCCGGCGCGGGAAAATCCACCATCATCAACCTGCTGTGCCGGTTTTTCGACGTGGATTCGGGGGAGATCCGCATCGACGGCACGCCCATCCGCGACCTGCGGTTGCTGGACCTGCGGCGGCAGATCGGCATCGTCATGCAGGAACCGTTCCTGTTTCGGGCCACCCTGCTGGATAACATCCGCTACGGACATCCGGCCGTGTCCTTTGATCAGGTGGTTCGAGCCGCCAAGGCCGCCC
>JAJBSZ010000042.1 GCA_020861125.1 Planctomycetota bacterium
ACATTTATTCCATCGAGGACATCGCCCAACTTATCCACGATCTCAAGCAGGCCAATGACGAGGCGCGGATCTCCGTCAAGCTGGTGTCGGAGGTGGGCGTCGGCACCATCGCCGCCGGCGTCGCCAAGGCTATGGCCGGCATGATCCTTATCGCCGGCCACGATGGCGGCACCGGGGCTTCGCCCCTGTCTTCCATCAAGGGAGCGGGATCGCCGTGGGAGATCGGGCTGGCGGAAACGCAGCAGACTTTAATCCTCAACAACCTGCGCGGCCGGGTGCGGCTGCAGGCCGACGGCCAGATGAAGACGGGACGGGACGTCGCCGTGGCCGCCCTACTGGGGGCGGATGAATTCGGCTTCGCCACCGCGCCCCTGGTGTCGGTGGGCTGCGTTATGATGCGCAAATGTCACACCAACGGCTGTCCGGTGGGTGTCGCCACCCAGGACCCGGAGCTGCGCAAGCGCTTTGCCGGCAAACCGGAACATGTCATCAACTACTTCCGCTTCGTGGCCGAGGAACTCCGGGAGATCATGGCTTCCCTCGGCTTCCGGACCGTGGACGAGATGATCGGCCGGGTGGATAGGCTGCGCGTCAACGCCGCCATCGATGCCTGGAAGGCGGCCGGCCTAGATTTCGGCGCGCTGCTGCAGCCCATGCCCGCGGACCGTGACCGCCGCGCCACCTCCACCACCCTGAATCCGGTCGCGCCGGAGGAGGGGAACAGCCTGGACGACCGGTTGCTGCCGGCATTGGAGGAAGTTATCGCTTCGGGTTCCGGTACGGTCACCCTGAACGAGCGGGTCGTCAATACCGATCGCACCATCGGCACGAAAATCTCCTCCCGCATTGTCCGCCGCCATGGCGGCAGCGGTCTGGCGGACGGCACGATAATTCTCAATCTGACGGGGTCGGCCGGCCAGTCCTTCGGCGCCTTCGCCGCTCCCGGCCTCACCCTGTGCCTGGAAGGCGAGGCTAATGATTACGTCGGGAAAGGGTTGTCCGGCGGACGGATTGTGGTCCGCACCGCCGCCGATGCCGGGTACCGGGCGGAGGAAAGCGTCATCATCGGCAACGTCGCCCTCTACGGCGCCACCTCCGGCGAAATGTACGTCAACGGCCGAGCCGGCGAACGCTTTGCCGTCCGCAACTCCGGCGCCGAAGCGGTGGTGGAGGGCGTGGGCGACCACGGGTGCGAATACATGACCGGCGGCCGGGTGGTGGTGGTGGGACAAACGGGCGTCAACTTCGCCGCCGGCATGTCGGGTGGCCTTGCCTACGTTTACGACGAGGATGGCCAGTTCGATACCCGCTGCAACCTGGAAATGGTGGATCTGGATCTGCTGACGCCGGCCGACGAGGCCAAGGTGCAGGCGATGCTCCGCGAGCACGTCACGCGCACCGGCAGCCCTAAGGTCCAGGAGGTCTTATCCGCCTGGAACCGGGTCAAGGCGAGGTTCGTCAAGGTATTTCCCATGGAATACCGCCGGGCCATGGGCGAGATGCTCCGGGCCGACGCTGCTATTCCCAGACGGGAAAAAGAATTCGTGTGAGATGGGCTTGGCTACCGACGGGTATGACCAGGAGGGCCCAGGATCAGGATGACCGCGCGGAAGAACGGGGAGACAGCCATGAAGAAACGACAGCGAAAACAACTCTGGCACCGGTTGGGAAAGGGAGGGGGAGCCGCGGCTCCGATCAAGGAACTTCTGCCGCCGCGACCATGAGCGCGGCCCATCGAAAGGGGTACCACAATGGAGTTCTCGTCAGCCGATACGATTTGGGTTTTGATAGCCGCCATCCTGGTGTTTTTCATGCAGGCCGGATTCACCATGGTGGAGATCGGGTTCACCCGGAGCAAGAATACCGGGAACCTGGTCATGAAGAACATTCTTGATTTTTCGCTGGGCTCCCTCGCGTTCTGGGCTGTCGGTTTCAGCCTCATGCATGGTCACGGCGGCAATGCCTGGGTCGGGGGACTGGATCTGTTCATCCAGGGGGACTACTCGGTCGAGGGCAGCTTCCCCAGCGCCGCGTTCATCATCTTTCAAACCGTCTTCTGCGCCACCGCCGCCACCATCATTTCCGGCGCGATGGCCGAACGCACCAAGTTTGGCGCCTACTGTTTCTACAGTATTCTCATGAGCATGGTCGTCTATCCGATCTCCGGCCACTGGATATGGGGCGGCGGCTGGCTGGCGGAAATGGGTTTCCATGACTTCGCCGGTTCCACCGCCGTGCACATGGTGGGGGGCGTCGCCGCCCTTATCGGCGCCTGGATGCTCGGTCCCCGCATCGGCAAGTACGACCGGAACGGCAACCCGCAGGCCATTCCCGGGCAGAGCCTGGCCATGGGGTCCCTGGGGGTTTTTATCCTCTGGTTCGCCTGGTTCGGCTTCAACGGCGGCTCCACCACCGCGGCCTCGACGGGCGAGGACCTGGTGTCCATGTCCTCGGTCATCTTTAATACCAATCTTTCCGCCAGTGCCGGCGCCGCGGTCTGCATGATCGTCACCTGGCTCAAGTACGGCAAGCCTGACGTCTCCATCACCCTGAACGGCGCTTTGGCCGGGCTGGTCGGCATCACCGCCGGCTGCGATCTAGTCTCTCCCGCCGGTTCGGCCTTCATCGGCGCGGCTTCCGGAATCCTGCTCATCGTCATCGTGGAGTTTGTCGACAAGGTGCTCCGCATCGACGACCCCCTCGGCGCCTTTGCCGTCCACGGCGCCTGCGGGGCCCTGGGAACCATCCTGACCGGTTTGCTTTCTGTCTTCCCGGGCGAGGACGGGGCCTCCGGCGGGCTGCTGTATGGTTACGGAGCCGGTTTCCTGATGGTGCAGATCATCGGCGTCGCCGCCACCGCCTTGTGGGTTGCCATCACCATGGGAATCATCTACTTCGTGGCGGAAAAGCTCATCGGTCTCCGGG
>JAJBSZ010000391.1 GCA_020861125.1 Planctomycetota bacterium
GGCATGGGATGCGTCACACCGGTCGGCAACGATCTTGAAACCTCCTGGAAGGCCGTCGTCGACGGCAAATCCGGCGTCGGTGAAATCACCCTGGTTGACCACAGCATGTTCGAGGTCCATTTCGCGCACGAGGTAAAGGGATTCGACCCCGCCGCGTTCATGGATCCCAAAGAGGCGAAACGGACCGATCGTTTTGTGCACATGGCCATGGGTGCCTCGAAAATGGCCTTCGCCATGGCCGGACTGCAGCCTGGTTCCTTCACGCCCGAGCGGTCCGGAGTGGTTTATGCCTCCGGCATCGGTGGCATCCGTTCCATAGAAGATCAATACGAGCGGTACAAGCAGAAGGGGACGAAGCGCATCAGCCCCTTCACCATTCCGCTCCTCATGATCAACGACGCGCCGGGGCAACTCGCCATCGACCTCAACCTCAAGGGCCCCAACTACGCCACTGTCACCGCCTGCGCCAGTTCTACCCATGCCATCGGCCTGGCCATGCGCCATATCCAATGGGGCGAGGCGGACATCATGTTGGCGGGCGGCTCCGAGGCGGGTATCTCCGTCCTCGGCCTGGGAGCATTCATTAATATGGGGGCGCTGTCCAGCCGGAACGATGACCCGGCCACCGCCTCCCGGCCCTTCGACAAGGACCGCGACGGCTTCGTCATCGGTGAAGGCGCAGCCACCCTCGTGCTCGAGGAACTGGAACACGCCAAGGCGCGGGGAGCGCACATCTACGGCGAAGTGCTGGGCTACGGCTTCACCGACGACGCGTACCATATTACCGCTCCGGCGGAGGAAGGCGACGGCGCGGCCCGGGGCATGGCTATCGCCATCGAGAACTCCGGTTTGAAACCGGAAGACATCGACTACGTCAACGCTCACGGCACGTCGACCCCCTTCAACGACCGCACCGAAAGCCGCGCCATCAAGCGGGTATTTGGCAGCGGCGTGGACAAGGTGTCCGTCAGCTCCACCAAAGGCCATACCGGCCACCTCCTGGGTGCGGCCGGTGCGGTTGAGGCCGTATTTACCTTCATGGCCATCAACGACGGCATCGTGCCGCCGACCATAAACTTCCATACCCCCGACCCGGAATGCGATATCGACGTTACTCCCAACGAAGCGAGGAGACGGGAAATCCGCTACGCCCTGTCCAACAACCTCGGCTTTGGCGGGCATAACGCGACCCTCTGTGTCGGCCGGTATGAAGACTAGATGGGAGACGGGACGGGCCTCGAGGCCCAGCCGTCGCCGTCCTCGTCTCGCGTCCACCCGCCCGCCGCGTCGCACCCGGCGGGCGGCGGCACGAAACGCTGGGGTATAAGGACATTTTTCTTTTTTATGGCGCGGGCCTTCGGGCGCACCCCGATGAACGATGGCGGGCGGGGCCCCCTTCCGCCCGGCCGGCGCCGGTGACAACGGTAGCGCGAACTGGTTGGTTGTCCGTGGAGGGTGAGGGACGCTCTCCGACTGATGCTGCGACCACTTCGCCACGGCTCACGACCCAACAACCGACTGGTTTCTATTCCACAGGAGAACGCCCATGATGCTCGATTACTTCTTCACCGAAGAACAGCAGATGATGATCGAAACCGCCCGGGAAATCGGCGAAAAGAAAATCATTCCCGTCCGCGCCGAATACGACGAGGAACAGAAATTCCCCACCGACGTCTTCAAGGCCATCGCCGACGCCGATCTCACCGGCGTCTACATTCCGGACGAATACGGCGGCTGCGCCGGCGACACCGGCATCATGAACATGTGTCTGGTGACGGAAGAGCTCTCCCGCTACTGCGGCGGCATCTCCCTCTCCTTCGCCGGCACCGCCCTCGGCACCTTGCCCATCATGATCGCCGGCGACGACGAACAGAAAAAACGCTGGCTGCCCCGCATTGCCTCCGGCACCCTGGCCGCCTTCGGCATCACCGAGTCCGACGCCGGCTCCGACGCCGCCTCGATGCGCACCACCGCCGTCCGCGACGGCGACGACTACATCCTGAACGGCTCGAAGATGTTCATCACCAACGGCGGCGAAGCCGACATCTACTCCGTCTTCGCCATGACCGACAAGAAGAAGGGCGCCCGCGGCTGCTCCTGCTTCGTGCTGGAAAAGGACATGCCCGGCTTCACCTTCGGCAAGAAGGAAGACAAGATGGGCATCCGCGCCTCCGCCACCCGCGAACTCATCTTCCAGGACTGCCGCGTCCCCGCCGCCAACCGCCTGGGCAAGGAAGGCTCCGGCTTCATGACCGCCATGAAGACCTTCGACAACTCCCGCCCCGGCGTCGGCTCCCAGGCCCTCGGTATCGCCCAGGGCGCCCTGGACCTCGCCATCGGCTACGCCCGCCAGCGTAAACAGTTCGGCCGGCCAGTCATCGCCAACCAGGGCCTGCAGTGGATGCTTGCCGATATGGCCATGCAGATCGAAGCCGCCCGCGCCCTGATCTACGCCACCGCCCGCTGGATCGACTCCGGCGCCAAACGCCCCACCGGCGCCTCGGCCATGTCCAAATGCTACGCCTCCGACGTGGCGATGAAAGTCACCATCGACGCCATCCAAATCTTCGGCGGCGTCGACTACACCAAGGAGTATCCCATCGAGAAATACGCCCGCGACGCCAAAATCACCCAGATCTACGAGGGCACCAACCAAATCCAACGCGACGAAATCGCCCTGGCCCTCATCAAAGAAGCCGCCCGCGGTTAGCCGCCAGCCGTCTTCCCGTCGGCGCCGGGTTTCGAGGGAAAAAACCTTTTTGCAAAAAGGTTCTTTTCCCTCGAGCTCCCTTTTTCCAAAAACTCCTAGCCCGCTCTCGCGTCCAGCGACGGCTGCACCAATTCGGTACCGTGAGAGTGTAGCCTCGGCTGGGCGCGAGAGCGGGCCAAAAGTCTTTGGAAAGAGGGGGGTCCGGGGG
>JAJBSZ010000323.1:0-1336 GCA_020861125.1 Planctomycetota bacterium
GCAAACCGCCGCCCGGGAACAGCCGAAGTCACCACCAGCTTGGCCAAGCCGTACCACTTACTACAGCCGTAACTCTACCACCGTTCACGTCGGGGAAAAGGGATTTTTTTAAGGTGTAGTACAATTGATTGAGGAATGCGCCCCGGGTCCGGGTCCTTACCCGGTGGATGCGGCTCCCATCACTCCATAACGTCTTCTGCACCACCATTTTCCAGTATACGAGCCGCAATCGCTTCAGTTCAGACTGGGGGGAAGCTGCACCTCGGGCAGGGCGGAGGTTTCCGTTTCCCGGGCAAAAATCGCCTCCATGGCTTCCACCGGGTCGGTGACTTCCGGAATCGGCAGTATCGGCTCCGCCGTGGCCAGGGCGATCCCGGCATCAACGGCATCGGGCACCGCCGGCGGGGCCACCACCACCTCTGGCATTCCCGTGGCTTCTGGCGCCGCCACGGTTTCCGCCGCTGCCGCCACCGCCGGCGTCCCGGGCTTGGCTGTATCCGGAACGGTTTGCGACAACGGCGGGATCACCACCTGCGGCGCGTCGGCGGCGGTGTCGGTGTCGGCGGCCGACCCGGCCGTCTCGACCGCTTCGGGCTGGAGAGCCTCCCGCTGGACATCCGAGACAACCGGGGAGGAGGGTTCCGGGGTGTGCTCCGGCGCCGGAATCCCCAGGTCCTGCCGGTTGACGATATCGGCCGGGTCGACGGTACCGGGTACCACGAGCTCGATCGCCGCCAGCGGATCCGGCTCCGGCAGGGTAAAGCAATCGCTGCCGGGAGGACACACCACGGCGGAGTCGGCGGGTACGGGACAGGACAGCGGAGCGCAGGGGATGGACCGGCCGAGGCCCGGATCACAGACGACGGCGGGGGCGACAGCAGGAGCGACGGCCGGGGCGGGACGGACGGGCCGCTCGGGCAAGGGTTCGCCCGCCGCCACCGCCCGGAGGGCGGCGTAGTACTCTTCCGGCACCGGATTGCAGCAGGCGGTGACGCCGCCGGGACGGCGGGTGGTCCGGGGGGAGGTCACCCCGCCGGCCAGACGGGCGGCATTGGTGTTGGCCACCACCCCCAAGCCGAGGTTGTAGACGAGGTCACCTTCCACTTCGCCCGACCGGGCGCTGGACCGGGTCTGGGGCCTGGGGGCGGGCGGACAGGCCCGGGAGGCGGCGAGAAGGGTGGGTTCGCCCGGCGTCGGGACCGGGCCGGTCTCGCAGCAGCCGGGCAACCAGGCAAACGTCAACGCCGCGCAACCGGCGGTAATCAAGGTGCGAATGGACATGTCTTTCCTCCTCAAGCTCCACGGCCGATACCAAACATTTTCGATACTAGTTGAT
>JAJBSZ010000323.1:1346-2915 GCA_020861125.1 Planctomycetota bacterium
AAAATTTCGCGGCCGCCGCCGTATCCGGGTTTGGTTGCGGGCGGCGGGCGAAGGGCGGGAAACCCAGGTTCTGCCGCCCATCGTCTTGGTGCGCCGGAAAAACTGGCTCCATCCGCCTTTGCGGTCAGGCGGCGGTGACGATGCCCGGGGGTAACACTCCAGGGAATGGAATGGCAGAGGCAGGCAATCCCAGTTGACAGGCGGGTTTTTGGGAGAAAAAATTTTGAACTATAGGTAAACCGAGGTATGTTTGTTTTACATTACTATACAAAGAAAAGTCGATGTCTGTTTCTTGCAAACTACAAATTCTAGAGGATTTGGCCAAGCGTTATGATGCTTTGGCCAAACAAACAGGCCGTACCAAGACCGTCTACCTCCGGCAAGCCATCAAAAGTTATATCGAGGATCTTGAGGACGCCTCTGCGGGCAAAGCGATCCTGGAGCGCGTTCGCCGTGGCCAGGAAGAAGTACTCTCTCTGGCCGATGGGGAACAGGGATTGGTCGATACTAGCTGATGGCCATAAGCCGGTGTAACAATGGGAAGTT
Source organism: Planctomycetota bacterium (assembly GCA_020861125.1). The sequence continues at coordinate 1,893 of JAJBSZ010000323.1, forward strand.
GTGTTGGCGCGAACCGCAGTCAAAGCATTGAACGCCCTTGATGGGAGTGCAAAGAAGCGCATCCGAAGATTCCTGCACGAGCGTATTGAACCGGCGGACGATCCGCGCTTATTGGCATAATACCTGGTTAACTCGAGTGGTCTCTACCGGTTTCGGGTTGGGGAGTATCAGCTTATATCCCATATTGATGACGGTACCATTCAGGTTTTGGTCTTGGATGTGGGTCATCGGAGCCAGATTTACCAAAGACGATCCTGAGGGGGCGCTGTCCGCGGACGAAAGGCCTTCCACCCGGAGGGTATTTCCGTATGATACTAGCGAACCCGGTGGAACCCCGCCTTGGGACCGGAGCAGCGGCGGGTAGCCGGGTGTGGCTGGAAAAACCAGCCGCCCACAGGAAGGAACAGCAATGGGGAGGATGAGCAACATGGCGCGGGCAGTATTAATGAATAGGATAGGGATTATATTCCTGGCGGCGGCGTTGCTGGCGACGGTGGCGGGAACGGCGGCGGCTGGGGAACGGGTCCTGTACGTCTACACCTGGTCCGACTATTTCGACCCCGAGGTCATCGCCGCCTTCGAGCGGGAAAACGGCTGCCAGGTGGCCATCGACTATTTTGATTCCAACGAAGCCATGTACGCCAAGCTCAAGGCCGGCGGCGGCGGCTACGACATCCTCACCCCCTCGTCCTATATGTCCGCTCTCATGCACCGCCAGGGGATGCTCCAGCCGCTGGATCACGCCAAGCTGCCCAACCTCGAGCATCTGGACAAGACCTTTTCCGCCTACACGGAAGATCCGGACATGGCCTTCAGCGTGCCCTATACCCGCACCATCTCCGGCGTCGGCTACGATACCCGCCGGGTCAAGGCGGAAGACTGCGGCCGCTGGGACATCTTCGCCAACCCCGCCTACGCCAAGCGCATGACCATGTTAAATGACATGCGGGAAACCATCGGCGCTGCCCTCAAGCATCTCGGCTATAGCCTGAATTCCGTGGACGAGGCGGAACTGGCGCAGGC
>JAJBSZ010000287.1 GCA_020861125.1 Planctomycetota bacterium
GGCTTTGGCCGAGGAGTTGCTCGCTCTTCGACCGGATGTCGAAATCGGCTTTCTGGGCACCAACGAGGGGTTGGACCGGGAACTTCTCTGGGGCAGCGGTTACCGGTTGGAGCTGCTGGCCGCCGGCCGCGGCTCGCCGTTGCAGATCCGGCGGCCGCTCAATTTGCCCCGGTTCCTCTATGCCATGGCGCAGGTGAGCCGGATTTTCTGGCATGAGCCACCGGATGTCATGGTGGCGCTGGGCGGATTCGCCGCCGCCACCCCCGGCTTGGTGAACAAGCTGTGGAAAAGGCCGCTGGTCATTCTGGAGCAAAACACCGTTCCCGGTCGGGTAAACCGCATGCTGGCCGGCGGGGCGGTGCAAATTCACTCGCAATTCGAGGAAGCCCGCAACTATTTCGCCCATTCGCCGGCCACCTTCCACCACAGTGGTTCCCCTCTCCGCGCGCCGTTCCTGAAGCTCTGCGCCGAGCCGCCTTGCGAAGGGGAAGCGCTTCTGGTCATGGGGGGCAGCCAGGGTGCCAAACGCCTGAACGAGGTGGTGGCGGAGGCGGCCCGCCGGATCGTCGGCGAGACCGGCTGCCGGCTGATCCATGTCGCCGGACCGGCGCATGAGGCGGAGGTGAAAAGTTTCTACCACAACGCCGGCGTCGAGGCCGAAGTCTACGGCTGCTACAACAACATGGAGGAACTGTACCGCCGGTCGCGCATGGTGGTGGCCCGTTCCGGCGCCATCAGCCTGGCCGAACTGGCGGCGGCCGGGTTGCCGGCGATCCTGGTTCCTTTGCCCTCCGCCATGGACGACCACCAGCGTCTGAACGCGCTGTCCTTGTCCCTGGCCGGGGCGGCGGTGTCCTACGAAGAGACCAAGGCTTCCACCGAAACCTTCGCGCCGCTGGTTGTGTCCCTCTGGAAAGACGAAAACCGCCGCAAAACCATGGCGCAGCAGATGCGGGGCACCGCCAGACCCGAATCCGGCCGCGAGATCGCCCAGGCGATCATCAAGCTGGCGGAAGGGTAAGCGAATGCTCCGACAACCTGAATTTCTCCCCACCACCCGCGCGGAAATGACCGCCCTCGGGTGGGACGAAGTGGATGTCCTGCTGGTTTCCGGTGACGCCTACGTCGACAGCCACGCCTTCGGAACCAGCCTCCTGGGCCGCTGGCTGGTGGAGCACGGCTACCGAACGGGCTTGATCTGCCAGCCGCGGTGGGATACCGCCGAGGATTTCGGGCGCCTCGGCCGGCCGCGGCTGTTCGCCGGCATCTCCGCCGGATCGGTGGATTCCCTTATCGCCCATTACACCGCCTTCCGTAAAAAGCGGAGCACCGACGCCTATTCGCCCGGCGGCGTCATCGGGCTGCGGCCGAATCGGGCCGGCATAGTGTATGCCGGGCTCCTCCGTCAGGCCTTTCCCGGCTTGCCGGTGGTGGCCGGCGGTATCGAAGCATCGCTCCGCCGTGCCTCCCACTACGATTTCTGGAGTGATTCCCTCCGTCGATCCTTTGTCCTGGACAGCAAGGTCGACGCGGTACTGTATGGCATGGGCGAACGGTCCATCCTGGAGATTGCGGCGTTGTTCGCCACGCCGGAAGCGAGGGAACGGCCCGCCGCCGCCCTCGCCAAAGCCCGGATCGCCGGTACGGCCTATGCCGTCCACCCCGATGCGGTTCCGGCCGACGCCGAGGAATTGCCGTCGCATGAGGCGATCCTTGCCGATCCGGGTCTTCTCATTCGTGCCACCATGTCCTTCGAACGGCAGATGCTGCGCGGCACGCCGGCTCTCGCCCAGCGATCCGGCGGCCGGGCGGTGGTGTTTGAGAAACCGTCGCCGCCGCTGACGACCGTGGAAATGGACCGGCTCTACGGCTTGCCATTTACCCGCCGGGCCCATCCTTCCTATCCGGAGCAGATTCCGGCGGTGGCGATGCTCGATGGCAGTGTTACCTCCCACCGCGGGTGCGGTGGCGGCTGTTCCTTCTGCGCCCTTGCCAGCCACCAGGGACGGGTGATCCAGTCGCGAAGCGAGGAATCGGTTCTTCAGGAAGTCCACACCATGGCGGGTGCTGCCGGGTGGAAAGGCTCGGTCTCCGATGTCGGCGGCCCTACCGCCAACATGTGGGGCGCAACCTGCGCTGCCGATCCCTCTGCCTGCGTCCGCGAGAGTTGCCTGTATCCCCGGCGCTGCCGCAATTTCCAGGCGCCCCAGGAGCGGCAGATCGGCCTCCTGCGCCGGGTCGGCGCGGTAGAGGGCGTCGGAAATGTCCGGGTTGCCAGTGGCGTGCGGCACGATCTTGCCACCGAGTCGGAAGCCTATCTCCAGGCGCTGGTGGGCGAGTTCACCGGCGGCCAGCTGAAGATCGCCCCGGAACACATTTCGGAAAAGGTGCTCCGGTTGATGCGGAAACCGCCCGTCAAACTCTGGAACGGCTTTCTCCGCGCCTTCCAGCGTCTCTCCCGTGCGGCCGGTAAGGAGCAATACGTCATTCCCTATCTCATGAGCGGTTTTCCCGGCTGTACCGATGCGGACATGCGGGAGCTTGCGGAATGGCTGCGGTTGCGCGGCTGGCGGCCGCAGCAGGTCCAGTGTTTCATTCCCACGCCGGGCACCGTCGCCACCGCCATGTTTTATGCCCAACAGGATGCTGAAGGCCGGCCGCTGTCCGTCGCCCGGAGCGATGCCGATCGTCTCCGCCAACACCGTATCCTGGTTCCGGACGCAGAACCGAGCCCGAGCCCGCGCCCGTCCGCCGGTGGTCGGGGCGGGCGGAGCCGCTTGCCGCAGTCCCGTGGTCCCGGCGCCGCCGGCGGGTCGCGCCGGTTTTCCCCGGCCGGCGGCTCCCGGGGAGGTCGGGCGCCGCGGTCGGGGCCACCGGAGAATCGGCCCAAGGGACGCCGGTCCGGACCGGAT
>JAJBSZ010000177.1 GCA_020861125.1 Planctomycetota bacterium
CCGCGGGTGGTGCGGGTGCGGAAGCCGCGTTCGGCGGAGGCCAAGCCCTGGATGCCGACGTCAGCCAGTCGGGCGAGAATGTCCTGCCCGAGGGGGCCGTCCAGCACTGCGTGGGCGTGGGCGTTGTCGGCAAAGATGAACGGCAGGTCCAGGACGCCGAACTCCGGGACGAAATTCACAAACGGACCGCTGGTGATGATGCCCATGTCCAGAATGCCCATCTGCATGCCTTCCAGCATTATCCGTTCGTCACCGAGGGCGCCGTTGGGGTAGATCTCCACCACGAAATCGCCACCGGTGCGTTCCTCGACCAGTTCGGCGAACTTTACGGCGGCGATCTGGAAGCTGTCCTGTTCGTTGACGGTGGTGCCCAGCTTGATGGTTTGGCCGGCCCAGGCCGGCAGGGCCACCAGCGCCAGCGCGGCGGCGGCCAGGATGGTGCGGCAACAACGTTTCATACTCGAACTCCTTGCCAGAACTTTGCCCAAAAAATACGCGTCTTCGCGGCACCGATGCCGCGATCGGCCGTGATCGCCCATGTGCGGGAACCCCGTCGCCAGGACCGGGCAGTCTGGTACCATACCGGAAAATCCCCCGTCTGTTAAGACCGTAACAAGAAAAACGGGTGACTTTCTAACGTGGGATTAAGGAATAACTTATTTAATTATTTTTACACGCTGGCCGCTTGACTAGTGGAAATGAGGTGCTATACTGACAGTAGCACCACTACGATGTTCTCGAATCTCACGGTAGTTTACTTCCTGACCACATTTTCGGAGAAACCGCGATGGCTCATCCATTACGCGCGTTGTTGCTGGGGGATGCCATGATCCCGTCGCCGGGATTCGTGGCGGCGTGGGAAAAATTCATGGCCGGCTTCGGTGCCATCGGCTTTGCCGGCGATTGGGAGCCAAGTTGGGAACAGCTCCAGTTCCGGCGGCTGGAGGTGGAGAAAAACGGCCCGGAGATCGAGCCGCCCGACCCGCTGATCCTGGAGCACGGTCGGGACTGCGACGTCCTCTGCGGACTGTTCGTGCCTGTTTCCGCGGAGGTCATCGAGGCGATGCCGAAATTGCGCATCGTCGGCGTCTGCCGGGCCGGTCTGGAAAATGTCAATGTGGCGAAGGCGACCGAGCGCGGCGTCCTGGTGTTCAACGTCATGGGGCGCAACGCCCATGCGGTCTCCGATTTCGCCGTCGGCATGATGCTGGCGGAATGCCGCAACATCGCCCGGGCCCATAACGCCATCAAAAACGGCACCTGGCGGAAGACCTTCGTCAACAGCAATTTCGTGCCCGAGCTGAACGGCAAAACGATCGGTCTGGTGGGGTTCGGGTATATTGGATCGCTGGTGGCCAAGAAGCTCTCGGGGTTCGACTGCCGGGTGGTGGTGTACGATCCCTATACCGACCCCGCCCGCATCGAAGCCGCCGGCTGCACCCCGGTGGGGCTGGAAGAGTTGTTCCGGACTGCCGACTTCGTCTCCCTGCATGCCCGGCTTACCGAGGAAAACAAGAACATGGTGAACGCCGCCCTGCTCGGACTGATGAAACCCACCGCCTACCTTATCAACACCGGTCGGGCGGGCTTGGTGGATCAGGAAGCCCTGGCGGCGGCATTGCGCGAGGGACGCATCATGGGCGCGGCGCTGGATGTGTTCACCACCGAACCGATCCCCGCCGACAGCCCGTTCCTGGAACTGGACAACGTCACCCTCACCACCCACATCGCCGGCACCACCGCCGACGCGCTGACCAACTCGCCGTTCCTCCTCATGGAGGACATCGCCACCTTCCTCGGCGGCGGCGCCGCCCGGTATATCGTCAACCGGGAGGTGCTGGAACAGGATGGGTTCAAACAATGGCTGGCTGGTTCCTGACCGGCCGCTGACAGGGGAGGGTGGCCATGCTGGAAAACTTCAACGCCATGCTGGCGGATGCCTATGGCGACGGCTACGCGGTCGGATCCTTCAATGTCTATTCCTATGAGACCATGAAAGGCGCCATCCTGGCCGCCCGGCGTTTGGGGCAGCCGGTCATCGTGGCTTTCGGCGCCAAGTATCTTGCCAACATGTCCCTGGCCGACGCCGTGGGCATGGCCGACCGGTTGGGTTCGGAATACGGGGTCCGGGTCTGCCTGCATCTGGATCACTGTCCGGATCTCACCACGGTGTTCGCCGCCATCCGGGCCGGATTTTCTTCGGTGATGTACGACGGTTCGGCGCTGCCCTTTGCCGACAACGCGGCCAACACCGCCCTGGTGTGCCGGGTGGCCCATGCCTGTGGCGTTTCGGTGGAGGCGGAACTGGGCAGTTTGGCCGCCACCGAAACCTCCCACGAAGGGAGTGCCGACGATCGGGAGGTCTATACCTCGCCGGAAGCGGCCCGGGAGTTCATGGCCCGGACTGATTGCGACGCGCTGGCGGTTTCCGTCGGTACCGTGCACGGCCTGTACCACGGCACGCCCCACATCCGGATCGACATTCTCCAGCGGATCAACGCCCTGGTGGGAAAGCCTCTGGTGCTGCACGGCGGCTCCGGGATTCCAGAGGCGGTGATCCGCGAATGCATCGCCAACGGCATCGCCAAAATCAACGTCAACACGGAAATTTCCACCTACACCATCGAAAAGACCAAAGAACTGCTTGCCGCGGCCAAGCCGCCACACCTTGCCACCCTGGCGGAAAAACAGCAGGGATTCGTCGGCGAAATCGTCGAGAAATACATGCGGTTTTTCATGAACAACTAGAAGATGTTTCATAACCCGGATCGTCGCTGTCGACGAGGAAAGCGGACGAGAGGCAGGGTGACAAAAAACGCGGTGGCGGTTTGTTTTTTGGCACCCGTTCGAGCCGCTTGACGACGTAGACGGCGTCGAGGCGGGTTATGAAATAG
>JAJBSZ010000128.1 GCA_020861125.1 Planctomycetota bacterium
CCTGCCCTTCATGATCATCGTCTTGGTCATCGTCGCCGGCGGGCGTCTGTTGTTCGAAGGGCTGAGCCCCAGCTTCCCGGCGAAGCAGCTCCTCCACTTTTTCCCGGAGGCGGAGGGAGTGGTGGCGGGCGGCGGCATTTGACAGCGTCGACGTCGGGCTGTCGGGCTGTTCCGGCCTGTTCGAGGCCGAGTTTTTGAACCATCCTTGCGGGAGGAAGCGGCAATGATACCGGAAGTGCAGGACATCATCGACGTTGCCAAGCAGATGCAGATGACGGGCCTCAGGCGGTCCTTGCCGACCCTCCTGACGGCGCTGGTGGTGGGGGTGTCCGTCTCTCTCATCCAGACGGTGACGAGCATTCAGGAGATGACCCTGACGTTCGTTCCCAAACTGGTGGCGGTGGTGATCGTGGTGGGGCTGGCCATGCCTTGGCTCATCGAAGTGATCACCGAGTATTTCGAGGGGACGATGCAGATGTTTTCCGGGTTCTATTGACGGGGGCGGCGGCACGGCATGAGCGGGGAAATGTACCAGATCGGCGGCATCCTCACCGCAGCCCTCACCTACGTGCTGGTGCTGCTGCGGGTGGGCTGTCTCGCGATCTACGCGCCGTTCCTCAGTTCCGAGGTGTTCCCGAGCCGCATCCGGATCTACCTGGCGATGGTCCTGCCGATCCTCCTGCTGCCGACGGCGGCCCGGACCTCGGTGGCGCCGCCGTACCTGGATATGATGGAACTGTTCCTGCTGGCGGGGCAGGAATTCACGGTGGGGCTGGCCATCGGCTTTCTCGGCTCCCTGGTGTTCACCGGCGTACAGATGGCGGGGGAAGTGGCGGGGCAGCAGATCGGGTTCTCCATGGCCAATGTCATGGATCCGCAGTCGGGCATCGAAGTGCCGATCCTCGGCTTCCTGAACATGAACCTGACCCTGATGATCTTCATCACCAGCAACCTGCACTTGGTCCTGATCTACATCATGGCGAAAAGCTATGACTTCATCGGCATCGGCGCCATGCTGCCGGAGGTGAATTTCAACAACCCGGTCCTGTCCATGACCCAGGCGCAGGCGACGGCCCTGATGAAGGTGGGGGTGCAGATGGCCCTGCCGATCATGAGCATCATGCTGATGAACAGCATTGTCGAAGGCTTCGTCACCAAGACCATGCCGCAGATGAACATCCAGGTCTTCGGCATGCCTCTCCGGGTGGTCCTGGGGCTGACGGTCATGGTGTTCATCTACCCGTCGATCTGCATGGCGCTGGTGCCGTACGACTGGCAGTTCAACCTGACGGACATGCCGGAGGGACCCCTCGGCGACACCCTGGTGGACCTGTCGGTGATGGTGGAAATGATGGGCGCGGGCGGGCGATAGGAGGATGCGGCCATGGCCGCCGGCGCCGAAGAAAAAACCGAAGAACCCACCGCCAAACGAAAAAAGGACGCCCGGCGGAAGGGCAACGTCGCCAAGAGCAAGGATCTCGGCGCCGCCCTGGTGCTTCTGGCGGCGATCCAGATCCTGAAGCTCCTCGGCCCGTACATGGCGCGGTTTGTCCGGGACTTCATGGAGAAGATGATCTCCCAGAGCCTGCCGTCACTGGAGGCGCCGGAAGGCAAGGAGATCATCCCCTTCGCCATGGAATGGGCCTGGTGGATGCTCCATATTCTCGGGCCGTTCCTGCTGTTCATCGCCATCGCCGCCTATCTCGCCAACTACGTGCAGATCGGCTGGCTGGTGTCGACGGAACAGCTGAAGTTCGATCCGAAAAAGCTGAACCCGGTGTCGGGTCTGAAACGGATCTTCTCCGCCAAGAACGTGGTGATGCTGATCATGAACATCGCCAAGCTGGTGGTGGTGCTGGCGGTGGGCTGGTCGACGGTGTTTTACGAACTGCAGAACATCGCCGCCATGGTGGAAATGGAAACCGCCGGCACCTTCGTCTGGACGGTGGAGAAGGTGCTGTCCATGGCCCAGCGGCTGGCCATAATCCTCCTGATCCTGGGCCTGGTGGATTTTTACTACCAGCGCTACAAGCACAACAAGGATCTGAAAATGACCAAGCAGGAGGTCAAGGAGGAGTTCAAACAGATGGAAGGTGACCCAAAGATCAAGCAGAAGCGGCGGCAGAAACAGATGGAAATGGCCATGAACCGGATGATGCAGGAGGTGCCGCAGGCGGAGGTGGTGGTGCGGAACCCGACCCACTACGCCGTCGCCATCTCCTTCAAACTCGGCATGGCGGCGCCGGTGGTGGTGGCCAAGGGCAAAAACAAGATCGCCGAGCGCATCATTGAAACCGCCCGCGAGCACCGCGTGCCGCTGGTGGAGAACCCGCCGCTGGCGCGGGAACTCTACAAGCGGGTGGAGGTGGGAAACCAGATCCCGCCGGAACTCTTCGCCGCCGTGGCGGAGATCCTGTCCTCGGTGATGGACGCCGAGAAGAAGCGGCAGATGATGCGGTCCCTGAGCGAAGCGGCGTAGTCGTTTTGGCGGAATTAACCCGACGGTCGGAACGAACGGAAAGTGGACTGACGAATGAGTGCGGCGGCCGAAAACAACACGAATCCGGTGATGGCCCTGGTGGAAGCGGTCCAGCGCTTCCTGCTGCGCAGCGGCAACAAGAACGTCCTGATCTCCGTCTTCGTGATCTGCGCCCTCGCCACCATGCTGATGCCGCTGCCGGCCTTCATGATGGACATCCTGCTGTCCTTCAACATCGTCCTCGCCCTGATCCTCCTGATGATGACGATCTTCGTGGAACAGCCGCTGCAGTTCAGCACCTTCCCGTCCCTCCTCCTGATGCTGACCCTGTTCCGCCTGCGCCTGAACATCTCCACCACCCTGCTGCTCCTCCGCCGCGGCCGGGACTGGTTCTACGCCGCCGGCCGGCTC
>JAJBSZ010000406.1 GCA_020861125.1 Planctomycetota bacterium
GTGTACAGGCTGCGGGTGAGCCGATCGCGGACGGTGGCGGCGGCCTGGCGGGCCGCTCCCTCGAGGGCCTTGCGGCTGGCGCTGTCCTCCTTTTCCAGGGCGTCGCGCTGCCGGAGGCGGCGGATCTGGCGGCTGTAGCGTTTTTGCAGGGAATCCACCTCCGCCATAAGCGCCGCGCGCCGCGCCCGGAGATCGGCCACGGCGGCGGTGAGGTGCGCACGGTCGCGGGACAGTTCGGCCAAGGCGGCCTCGGCCTCCGCGTCGGCATAGCGTTTCAAGGCCTCGACTTCCCGCAGCATGCGGTTGAGGTCGATGCCGGCAGGCTTTTCCTCTTCCGTCGCATCCTCGGCAGATTCCGGGCCGGCGGTGGCAACGCCATGGGAATCCCCCGCCGCGGCGTGCGCTTCCGCCTCGTCCTCCGCAGCCTCCTCCGCTTGTTCCGCCGCAGCTGGCGGTGCTGCAATTTCGTCGCTGTCGGTGTCGGTCAGGTGGACGGCCTCCGTCGCCTCCCCGCCCGCCGCCGGCTGGGGCCAGACGGTCACGGCTGCCGCCAGCGCCAGCACCGCCCACCACGGACTGTTGCCTGCGTGCATCATTGTCCCTCCCGGATGGCCGGCACCACCGCGAAATTGTAGTATTGTTGGGTCTGGGACATCAGGTCGATGTTTTTGACCGCCTGGAGCGATTCGCCCTCCAGGGGATCAAAGCGGCCCTCCCCGGCGTTCCAGATGCCGCCGCGGTTGCGGTCCATCGTCAGGCAGTAATAGCCGACGCGGCCGGCCCGGACCAGCACCAGGTCCAGTTCCTCGCCGTCCAGAATCCCGACCCCGGTCGTCACCTCGAGACGCCGGCCGTAGTCGACCTCGACGTTGAGCGCTTCCACGAACCGCCGGTACTTTTCACCGATGTGCAGGTCCGGATCGTCCAGGCTGGTCCGGAGAAAGCGGAGTCGGGCCGCCCGTTCCTCGGCGAGGAAAGGCGCGCCGGCGGCGACGGAAGCCTCGAGGCGTTCCAGGTCGTGGATCAAGGCGCTTTCCAGGCCCATGGCAATGACCGCATAACGGGCCAACGCCTCTTCCATGGCGGCGATCTTCTCGTCGTTGGCCGCCACGTAGCGGGCCAGCTTCGCCTGCTGCAGTTCCAGCCACTGCAGCTCATACTTGAGGTTCCGGGCCTCTTCCTGCAGGGTATCCCGGAGGTCGTTCCATTCGTCGAGATGCGCCTGAACCGCCGCCTCGGCAGCCACCGCCTGGTCCACCGTGTCCTCGAGGAGGCTGGCCAATGGAGGCTGTTCGTCCGCTCCGTTGTCGTCGGCCGCGTCCGCGGTCGCCGTACCGGCCGCCGTCGGGAGCGGCTCATCGGCCGCCGCGCCCGTCGGCCCGAAAACGGTGAGAAAGGAAAACAGGGCGCTCAGCCCAACAAAAAACATTCGCCGGAATCCGGTCATCGTTACCTCCGTGAACACACCGTATCGTGACCTCACCCGGACGATACGGTGCACTGGTCTCGTAGTGGCGCCACAACGACCGACCGCAAACCATCCGCCCAAGGCGCATGGTTGCGATCGAGCCGTTCAGTGTTCCCACCCAGCGGGCTTTAAAAGTTGACGGTCATGCCGAACCAGAAGCGGCGGCCGTCTTCGATGGCGTCCCAGGCGTCGCCGTCGACGCTGTTGGGATCGTTCCGTTTGTCCGCGATGTTGAGGATCGCCATGTTTATCTGGACCCGGTCATTGACATCGTACGTCCCGCCGATATCGGCGGTGGTAAAGGATTTCCGATAGCGGATATTGGGCGTACTGCGGGTGCTGGCGGAGGTCTGTTTGCCCATGTGTTCCACCCGGATATAGCTGTTGACCGCGTCGGTGATCCGGTAGTCGAGGCGGGCGTCCGCCTTGTGCCGGGGCGTCAGGGTCAGGGGATGCCCCTTGAAATCGCCACTTTTTTGTTTGGAATCGAGATAGGTATAGTTGGCCCTGATGGTAAACCGATCCAGGAACGGATAGGAGAAGCCGGCTTCGAGGCCTTTGATGGTGGACTCGTCGAGATTCACGTATTCTCGGTAGTTGGTGGTGACGACCCGGTCGGTGATCTTGTTCTTGAAATCGGTGTGGAAGAGGGTGAGGGTGGCGGAAAATCCGTTGTCCCGGTTGTACAGCAGGCTGATTTCCTCGGTGGTGCTCTCTTCCGGTTTCAGATTGGGATTACCGTACATGACGGCGGTTCCCCGGCCGGTGCTGTAGCCGAAGTCCGGACTCATCTGTTTGAGGGTCGGGGTTTTGTAGCCGGTGGAGACGCCGCCCTTGATGGTCCACTGCGAGGTCAGGTGGTAGACGAGGTAGCCGCGCGGCGTCCAGTGGGTGCCGAAATACTCGTGGTCATCCAGCCGCAGGCCGGCGGTGAAGATGAGGTCGTCCGTAATCCGGAAGTCGTTTTCCATAAACAGGGCATATTGCCATGATTTCATCGGCTGGTAGTCGCCGGTGCCGTCGGAAATGTCGGTGAGTTTGTTCTCCTGATACTGACCGCCAAAGGTGAACACATTCCGGTCCGTCGGCAGGGTAAAGCTGCCGTCGATGGTGGTGTTGTTGGCCTTGGGGGTGCGGCCGCTGGTGGGAGCGCCCCAGTCGTTGATGACATTGTTCCAGGTTCGGGATTTGTTCTGGCGCTTGCCCTCTTCCTGAAAAATGCTCAGTTTGGTCAGGAACGTTTCCCAATCGGCGTCCCAGCCCGCCGACCAGTAGGAGCGGGTGTTGAGGTTGTGGGCCCGGGTCGGGGTGGTGGAATTGTACGACGGAGCCCAGGAACGGCCGGGTTTCAGGTTGCGGTATTGTTCCGTCCTGCCCGCCTCCAGCGAAAACTCGTGGTTTTCGAAAGGCCGGTAGAGCAGC
>JAJBSZ010000417.1 GCA_020861125.1 Planctomycetota bacterium
CCAGACAGAATTTGAATTCGCCGAAGCCTTTGTAATGGATGGCCTGGCAGAAGCGGGTAAGGGCCGGCGGGTTGGTGCCGATTTTTCGCGACAGCGCGGTGATGGACGTGGCCAGAACCTCGCGCTGGTTCCGGCAAAGGTAATCGGCAATCCGGCGTTGGGATTTCGTCAGGCCGTCGTATTCGGCTCGGATGCGGGAGAGGTAGCTGTCGTCGTCGATCTCGGTTCTCGCTTCCGCCGCTGGACTCGTTCGGCGCGCCACGGCAGGGCCTCCTCGATTTCGGGAAAAATTTCGGGCTGGTATGTCACTGGTAAATACTTGCGGGGTGATACGGCACGCGGTGTAATAATTTATATTACCTTTACCAAGCATTTTCGGATCGTACACTGCCTTTGCGCGGAACCCAGCCATCCGGTTCCGCTTTCGGTCTCCAACCCATCGAGACCGCGATTTCAGCACTCCTGTAATCCTTGCGCGGAGAACCATCAGTATACCCATCCGCGCTTCCCTTGTCACCAGCCAGCCGGCGGGGATGGGCCGCGTCGGCATCGGGAGGTTCTACCATGGACCAATCGCCCTACGCGGGTTTGCCCAAACCGATGGCGTGGTACCTGCGTCTCACCGACGGCCTCAACCTAATTATCGCCGTGGCGGCGGGAGTAATCCTCTGCGCCATGTCCATCGCCGTGTTTGGCTCGGTGCTGTCGCGCTTCATCGCCAACATATCCCTGTCGTGGGTGGAGGAGGCGGCGACCTTTGGCATCGCCTGGGTGGTGACCCTTGGGACTGCCCTGGCCGTACGCGGCGGCGACCTCACCAGCGTCGAAGTGGTGGCGATGAGGCTGAAGCGGCAAACCAACCGCAGGCTGAAGATGGCGATCTGCCTGATTGCCGTCGTCTATTTCCTCTTCGTCATGTACTCCGGCTGGCGAATGGCCGGCATCGCCCGGATGCAAAGTTCCCCGACCATCCCCTGGTTGTCGATGTACTGGGTTTACCTGGCGGTCCCGGTGGGTGCGGTCTGCATGTTCGTCAACATAATCGCCCGTTTCCTTGAACTGGCACTACAGCGAAGGGAGAAATAATGGCCGTCACCGTCGTCCTCGTACTGGCGGTTTTACTGCTCCTGAGCGTTCCCATTGCCTTTGCCATCGGCCTGGCCTCGTTGGCCGGATTCTTCGTCACCGACACGCCGCTCCTGGCGATGGGCCAGCGCCTGACTACGGCGGTGGCGAAATTCTCCCTGCTTTCCCTGCCTTTTTTCGTCTTTTCCGGTGAACTGATGGGCCAGGGCGGCATTTCCAAGCGGCTGATCACCATGGTCTCCGCCTTCGTCGGCCACCGCACCGGCGGCATCGCCACCGTCACCATCGTGTCGGCGATGATTTTCGCCTCGCTGTCCGGCTCCGGGTCGGCCACCACCGCCGCCCTGGGCGCCATCCTCATCCCGGCGATGATCGCCAAGGGTTATTCCCGGGAGTATGCCGGTTCGGTGCAGGCGGTGTCGGCGGAACTGGGGATGATAATCCCGCCGAGCATTTCGATGATCATCTACGGCGTCACCACCGAGACGTCCATCAGCAAGGTTTTCGCCGGCGGCATAGTCCCCGGCGTGATGATCGGCGGATCGCTCCTGGTTCTCTCCTACTGTATCTGCAAGCGAAAAGGCTATACCGGTCAGGCGCCGGCGTCGTTCCAGGAGAAAAAGGACGCGCTGTTTGGCGCGTTCTGGGCGATGCTGATGCCGTTGGTCGTGCTGGGCGGAATCTATTTCGGCATGTTCACGCCGACGGAGGCGTCCATCGTGGCGGTGGTGTATTCGTTCCTGGTGGGAACCTTCGTCTACCGGGAAATCACCTGGGAGAATTTTTGCCGGTCGGTGAAAAATGCCATCGTCACCAGCGGCATGATCATGTTCATCATCGCCAACGCGTCGCTGTTTTCCTGGCTTCTCACCCGGGAACAGGTGCCGCAGCGGGTGGCGGAATTCTTCGGCCGGGTGGCGCCGAACCATATCGTCTTCCTGCTCCTGGTCAACGCCCTGCTTCTGGTGGTCGGCATGTTTTTTGACTCCACGACCGCCGTGTCCATCCTCTCCGGCATCCTCTGTCCCATCGCCATCTCCTTCGGTATCGATCCGGTCCACTTTGGGGTAATCATGTGCGTCAACATGGCTATCGGCATGGTGACGCCGCCGGTGGGGGTTAACCTGTTCGTCGCCTGCCGCATCGGCAACATCCAGATGGAAAACATGGTGCGGGACCTCATTCCCTACTGGGGCGTGCTGATGCTGAACCTCGGCCTCATCACCTTCATTCCCCAAATAACCATGTTCCTGCCCAACATCATGCGCACCGCCACGGGCCTGTGACCGTGGAGCGGGAAGTCTCCGCGACCGTTCCGCACGCGGGGACAAGGGCAGTATCGGCCGGAGCGGACCGGCATAAGGAGAAGAGTATGCGAAGAACCGTACTGTGGGCGGGGCTGGTGTTGGCATTGTCCAGCCTCGCAGCGAACGCCGCCACGGTCATCAAGGCGGCCCATACCGGCAATGTCAAACAGAAGTACCACGCGGCGATGGAGCTGTTCCGGGACCTGGTGGAGGAACGCTCCAATGGCCGCTTTACCGTGGACATCTACCCGGCGACCATGGGCGGCGACCGGGAGTTGATCGAAAGCCTGCAGATCGGGACCGTCGACTTCGCCGAACTGAACACCAGCGTTCTCGCCACCATCGCCCCGCGCCTCGGTGTCTACGACCTGCCCTACATCTTCCGCGATCGCGGCCACGCCCACCGCGTTCTGGACGGCGAAATTGGGACGGAGTTGATGCGGGAGATGCAGGAGAAAAGCACCATCATCGGCCTCGGCTACTGGG
>JAJBSZ010000489.1 GCA_020861125.1 Planctomycetota bacterium
ACCCGACTGCTGGACAGCTTTTTCGCGCTGAAGCCCTCGCGATACTATCCGGACCAGGCGAAGCCATGGCCCTAACGACTAATTGCCAACCCGGATCCAACCTTCTGCCGCGGAAAGGGCCGGCGCGGAATGCGCCATGTTACTCCGGGTCATCCTCGGACAGCTCCGCCATCGCCGCCTCGATTTCTTCCCGGCTTTTGTGCTTGAGGGTCGGGAATAGCACCACCTCTCGGATGCTCGGCTGGCCGGTGAGCAGCATCACCAGCCGGTCGACGCCGATGCCCATGCCGCCGGCCGGCGGCATGCCCACTTCCAGGGCGGAGACGTAATCGTCATCCACCTGGTTGCAGTAGGCCTCCTCGTCTCCGGTCTTGGTCTGAGCCTCGAAGCGGGCCCGCTGTTCCAGCGGATCGTTCAGTTCGCTGAAGGCGTTGGCCAGTTCGAAGCCGGCGACGATCACTTCAAAGCGGTCCGACAGGGCGGGGTCTTCCCGGTTGCGTTTGCACAACGGATTCAGGCTGGCCGGATGGTGGGTGACGAAGGTGGGCTGGACGATGGTCGGTTCGACGATTTCGTCCATGATCTCCTTAAGCAGGTTGTCGTGATCCAACTGGGAGACTTTTTCCGGTTCCAGACCGGCGGTGATAAGCCGGCGGCGCATCGCCGCGTCATCGTCCGGATCCGTCGCCGCCACTTCCCGGATCAGGTCGTGAATGCGCCGGCGCGGCCAGGGTGCGGCGACGTCGATTTCGCGGCCATCGAAAGCAATACGGGTGGTGCCGAGAAGGGTGGTGGCGGCCTCCGCCACCAGGGTCTCCAACAGCGTCATCATGTCGGTGAAATCGGCGTAGGCCTGGTAAATTTCGATCATGGTGAATTCTGGGTTGTGGGAGGTGTCGATCCCTTCGTTGCGGAAATTCCGGTTCAGTTCGTACACCCGGTCCATGCCGCCCACCAGCAGCCGCTTGAGATAGGTCTCGGGCGAGATGCGGAGGTAGAGCTCCATGTCCAGCGCGTTGTGGTGGGTGATGAACGGCCGGGCCGCCGCGCCGCCGTAGATGGACTGGAGCATGGGCGTCTCCACCTCGAGGAAGCCCCGGTCATCCAGAAAATGACGGATAAAAGAAATGATGCGGCTGCGGAGAATGAACCGTTCCCGCGATTCCTCGTTCGCCACCAGATCGAGATACCGACGGCGGAAGCGGATTTCCACGTCTTTGAGGCCCTTGAACTTGGCGGGCAAAGGCTCCAGCGATTTGGCGAGGAACTGGAAACTGTCGCCGAAGATGGTGACCTCGCCGGTGCGGCTTTTCAGGAGCGTCCCGGTCACGGCGATGAAGTCGCCGATATCGAGGGATTTCACCAGGGCGTAGCCGTCACCCAGCCGTTTCTGCAGGAGGTTGACCTGAATCTTGCCGGACCGGTCCCGCAGATCCAGCCAGCAGGATTTTCCCATATTGCGCACCGCCGTCACCCGACCGGCGGCGGTGACGATGGGCGCCGTGGCCGGGTCGTCCGTCCCTTCCGGGCAGACGGCGACGATTTGGGCGATGGGACCGGTGCAGGCGGGTTTGTCGCCATACGGCTCGATGCCGGCCTCCCGTAATTGCTGCAGCTTGGCCAGCCTTTCCTCGCGAATTCGGCTGTTTCCCGCCATGGTGTACTCCTGTTTCGGCCGGGGATTGGCGTCCGGCCACCGAAAAGTGGAAAACCCGCCCGGTCGACGCGGTTCTCCAGGATACCTGTGAAAGAAGGCCCCGATTTGCCGCAATATAAAACCAGGCGCGCCGTGAACGTGCGCCTGGTTGGGACCGGATGGTGAGCGAGTATACGCCACCCGGCCGGATTAGGCAAGGACGGAGGCGCAAAAATCGGGGGGCGGGCGGAAGCGACAAAGATCCGCCCGGAAACGGTCGATACGGATCGTGTGGTTTGTTGTTTTCCATGCGCGCGGCGGGCGATCGCCGTCGTGCCCGACGGGGGAGAAACATGGCGCCATCGAAAATAGTATGCGGGTTGTTGGTGATCACCTTGGCTCTGGCTGCAGGCGGCTGTTCCGGCGGCGGCAGGAAACGGGGGTCGCGCAGCAGCAAGAAGCCACCGAAAAACGGCCCGCAAAACCACCGGGCGAGCGCCGACCTGGATGACCTCAGTCCGGAAGCCAGCCTCAAGCGTGATCTCGCCCGTCTCCGGGAACGGGAGCAGCAGCAGGCCCGGGTGGTCGAGGAAATGCGCGGTGCGCTGGTGCAGGGCGAGGACGTGGTGATCAAGGAAGAGCAGAAACTGCACCAGATCCGGGCCCAGATTGCCAGCTTTGATTCCGACCTGCGTCGGTACGAGATGGCGTCGGCCCGCCGCTCTCCGGCCCCGGCCGCCAGCCGCGCCGGCTATGACGGCCGTGCTGACCGCCGCGAAGGGTCGTTCATCCCAGCCACCGCCTATGCCGAACGCGACCAGCGCTCGCGCCGGGTGGAAGCGCCGCGGGACGGCGGGTACGAGCGGGCCGCCTACCGGGACGACCGTGAATACGATCGCCCGCTCCCGGCGCGCCGCGAGGTCCGGGACGACTACGGCCGCGATCACTACGACGCCCGCACCGGCTACGACCGGGACGACTCCCGCCGGAACCAGTATTCCGGGGGTCGGGAAGAAGTGCTCTATGCGCCGCCCACCGCCAACCGTCCGGCCGACCGTGACTACCGGGACGCTTCCCCGAGTGCCCCCAGCGGTTTCGGTGACACCCGCTACGGCGCCCAGCCTGCGAGCCGCGGCGATTGGACACCGCGCGACCGGTTGTATGCAGCCGCCGGTCCCTCTGTCCCGGCCGCCGCCCCCACGGCGCCCACGCGCACCGCCCTGCGGCCCGAGCGGCAGCGCC
>JAJBSZ010000395.1 GCA_020861125.1 Planctomycetota bacterium
CCACCGTTTCCGGATATTCCGCCATGGCGGCGAGGGTCACCCTTCGGACCTCGTAGTCCTTGCGGCAGGCGTCTTCGAGAAGACGGGCGCTCCGTTCGTCATGAAACTTCGCCAGGGCGGCGGCGGCTTCCCGCCGCACCGCCGGGTCACTGTCGGCGGCGAGAGCCCGCTCGAGCGCCGGACGGCCATCGACGCCGGGCCGGCCGATGGAACCGATGGCCCAGGCCGCAGCGGCGCGGGCCGCCGGATCGGGACTGGACGCCAGAACCTGGCCCAGCACGCCGGCGGCGCGGGTCAGTTTGGCGTGGCCGACGAGACGGGCATAGCCGTCCAGGCGGTTGACCTGACGCGAAAGTGCCAGCTCGGCCGCGGCGATGGACTGGCCGTCGTTCAGATCCGCCAGCACCCGGGCGGCCGCCTGCCGGACGGTGGGCGCGTCGTCGGCGATCCGTTCCCGCATTGCCGGCAGGCTGTCGGTGTCCCGCAGGTGCCCGAGGGCAAGGAGGGAAGCGGTCCGGAATTCCGGTCGGGCGTCGGCCAGGGACCGCCGCAGCAACGGCAAGGTATGGTCCCGATTCGCGACCATCCAGGCCAGCGCTTCATAGCGCGATTCGTCGGTGCCGGAGGCGATGTTCGCCAGTTCCATCCGGAAGCGGGTCTCGTCCAGGGTTGGCTGGGACGGGCGCAGCGCCGCGGTGCGCATGGCGTTGACGATCGTGTCCGGCACCCCGTTGGCATCGAGGGCGGCCAACGCCGGCAGGGAAAACTCGAAGGTATTGGGCCCGGATCCGATGCGGGCGAGGATCTCCGCCGTCGGGGTGTCGGCCCGGACCAGCCGGACGATGTCGGCATTGGAGAGGGGCGGCGCGGCGGAATCGGCCGCCGCCGCTCCGCCAGCCGCGCCGCTCGCCATCAGGACGGCCAAAACGGCGGCGAGTACAGGTGTACGCATATGGATAATCCCGTTCTTTGGTCGGTCGTGGCCCTGCCGGATTCGGACAGCCAGCACCGGCCGCTATACCAGCCGACGACAAGGCGTGGCTCGTTCCATGATACCGGAACGGATGCTGGAAGGCCAGAGGCTGACGGGACTTTCCGGTGCCGGTTGACGGTTTACTCGAGCCGCACCGCCCCCTGGACGATCTCCCGATCGAAGAAGTTGACGCTCATACCGGCGTCGATGACATGGCGCTGGCCGTTGATGCCGCTGGCGCGGGGGCTCAGGAGAAACAGGGCGAGATCGGCCACCTCGCGGGTCGCCAGGGCGCGCTTGCGGAGCGTGGCTTTTTCAGCGAAGAGATAGTTGTCCAGGTAGCCGGGAATGCCCGCTGAGGCGGAGGTCTTGAGAAGACCGGCGTTCACCGCATTGAAGCGCACCTCGGAAAAGGCGGAGAAGCTCTTGGCGAGAAAGGCGACCGACGCGTCCAGGGCGGCCTTGACCGGCGCCATATAGCCGTAGCTCTCCGCCGCCATGGCGGTGTGGGAGATGGAAATGGTCACCACCGACGCGTCCCGGGCGAAGGTATCGCGGAAGGCGTTGGCGAGGGCGGGCAGGCTGAACATGCTGATGTCCACGGCCTGGAGAAAGTCCCGTTTCACCGTCTCGTGAAACGGCCGCAGCCCACGGCTGTAATTGGCGAAGGCGACGGAATGCACCATGCCGTCCAGCACCGGATAGGCGGCCGACACCCGTTCCGCCAGCCGGCGGATGTCCTCCTCCCGCTCCACGTCGCAGGGAAAGACGTCGACGCCGGGGAACAGCTTGCCGACGCCCGCGACGGCGGCGTCATCCTTCACCGCCAGGACCACGGTCGCGCCTTCCGCCTGGAGTCCGGAGGCGATGTGGTAGGCGACACTCTTGCGGTTGGCGACGCCGACCACCAGGTAGGTTTTGCCGGAAATGCCCAGGAATGACATGGAGTTTCCTTTTCAATTGCGGGCCGGTCGGTGAGGCGCGGCCGTGTAGTTCGGCGGGACTATAGCCCGTCCGGAACGGACCGTCAAGCCTCCTCCACCGGCGGCCGACCGTCTCGGCTTCCTTCCAGCTCGTCCAGGCGCCGCCGCAGGTGTTCCACTTCCAGCCGTAGTCGGCGGTTTTCTTCCTGCAGGTTTTCTTCCGACCCGGTCGCACTGTGGGCGACGAAGGGAACTTCCGCCTGGCTCGGGACCGCCTCGGCCGGGGACTGCGAGAACTCCGGATCGGGCCGGACGGCGCTGGTGTCCGCGTTTTCGGCAGGGCCCTTAATGGTATCCAACCCGTAATAAACGCCGCCACTCAAACTGGTTTTACAAAATGCCTCGTGTTCCATGTTATTGACGTCCGTATACGTCACCCGGAAAATGGTCTCATTCTTCTCGAAGATCCACCCCGGTGGGCCAAACGGGTCCCATTTCACCGTGACGTCCCGGTATCCTTTTGCCTTCGCATCATCAAGCACTGTTTGCTTGCGCGCAATGTACACTAGAAGCCATAAAAGAAAAACTGCCGGTATGAGGAGAGGAATAGAAAAGAGAAAAAGCTCCTCGTTCGCCGTCATGTTCCTCCCCTCACTTTCCCTTCCGGAGAAAGCGCCCGTTTCCGGCTGGCGGCGGCGAGCAGTTTTCCGGCGGCGCCCTCCCAGGTGAAGGCGGTCTCGGCCGCGACCCGGCCGTTCCGGCCCATCCAGGCGGTTTGCTCCGGTTGGGAGAGGGCGCCGGCGATGACCGTGGCCAGCGCGTCGGCGTCGTCCGGGACGACCCAGCCGTTGGTTTCCGGCAGGATAAATTCGGCCGGCACCGTATCCGACAGCACCGCCACCGGTGTGGCCGCCGCCCAGGACGGCAGAACGGCGAGGCCCCTGTGGTCGCGGCGGACCGTGGCGAGCA
>JAJBSZ010000286.1 GCA_020861125.1 Planctomycetota bacterium
GGCGGTGCGGCTCATCGATTCCTCGGGCGGTCCGGTCACCAGCGGCGAACTTGTGGATAAGTCGATCCTGAATGAGGACTACGATCAAACGGGCGTCTATTCGGATCGGGACAACCAAGTGGTCCTGGTGATCTCGGCCATCGGCAAAAACACCCCGCCCTACGTCGACGACCTGAGGGACGACCTCGAGGTGACGGAACGGGGCGAGCCGATCCGCATCGGCGAGGGCAGCACCGTCGGCGACCGCGAACTCCTGTCCATCCCCGATATCGACTGGGAAGACTTTAGCATCACCATCCGCCGCCAGGGCGGTGCCGACGCCGATGACGTGTTCTCGTACTGGAATGGATCCGAGTTTGTGGACATCCGGGCCGGCGACCAACTTATCTACAATGGCGTCGTGGTGGGCGTAGTGACCAAGAATGACGGCGGCGAGGTCACCCTGACCTTCAACGACAACGCCGATCAGGCGTCGGTATCCGCCATCCTTGGCAATATCGGCTACAGCATTTCGAGCCATAACCCGCCGGAATCGGTGACGCTGGAATATGTCCTGAATGACGGCAACTACGACGACCGTCAGGGCAAAGGCGGAGAACTCTACGGCTATGCCTATCAGGTGATCAAGGTGATTCCGGTTCCCGAGGATCCCATCGCCGAGGACAACGTCAACTACATCCAACTGGATGAAGATCGAGATGGCGAAGCTGACGGTAATATCCTCTGGAACGCCTATGACCCGGACGGGACGCCGGTGCATGTCATCGACCCGGACACCCTCGAAGGGGAATACGGGTACCTTACCATCGACAAGGACGGGAACTATGTCTACGTGGTGAATTCCAACCACCCCGACGTCCTGGCCCTACAGCCGGGTGAGCAGTTGGTGGACACTATCGTCTACCGGGTTGGTGACGGCAATGACGGCTATCCGGCTACCGCCACCCTGACCATTATAATCGAAACCACGGTGACGCGGACCACCCTGCCGGACACCGACGAAAACCTGCACGACACCGGGGACGACGTCTGGTACGACGATGCCAACAATACCTTCCGCTCCCTCTGGTCGACGGAAAAGCGGCTCTCGGGGATGGACCACCTGCACCTGGCTGACATGTCGGTGGACAAGCCGGTGGTGCCGGCCGTGCAGCATGCCAACGCCATCTCCGATTGGGAGATCCAGTCGGCCTTGGCAAGCCTGCAGCAATGGGGTGTCAATCCCTCTGTCCTGGAAAAGCTGCTGCGCGCCGGTATCCTGGAAGGGGTGGATCTGGTCGGCGTGTCGCTGCAGGTGGTGCCGGCGGATTCGTTCCTTTCCACCAGCATTCGGCGGGGGCTTCTGGAAGGCGGCATCGAAGGACCCATCGCGTCGTTGCGAGCGGTGTTGGCCGACGGATCCACCCTGCCCTACTGGATCTACTTCGATGCCGAACACGGCACCCTGACGGTAACGCCGCCCGACGGAACCGCCGGCGAATACGCGGTGGTGATCGTGGCGGAAGGCGAGACCGGCGACATGGCAGCCGAGGCGGTGGTGTTCTCGGTGGCGGTGACGCCGGACGACAAGCCCGAGGTGCTCCCGTCCCGGCCGGTGGAATCGTCTACGGAACGGGACGCCCTGGAAATGGACTGGGAATTAAACCAGGACTACTGGGACCCCGGCATGATCCGTGAAGTCGGGAAAACCGACCTCCGCGGCGCCATCTCCCTGGCCGGCCAGATAGCGGGTATCGGCACCTACGGTATCGCCCGCCGGGCCAAACGGCTGGAAACAGCCGCCGTCGCGGCCTGCCGCTCTCGGGGACGCCGCCGGCAGTAAGGAACCCACCGGGGCGCCTGCCCTTCCCGGCGCCCGGGGAGCGTGCGGCGCCCGGCCGAGGCCGGGAATAACGGTGGGTCCAGGGTGAGGCATCAGGGTGAAAGAGGGGGTAAGGCTATGCTATCTAGTGCCTCACCCCCTGGCCGACTGTCACACCAAACCGTCACACCCTTCGCTCCAGACAGCGATAAGGGGGTGGCGGGGCGAAGTCGGCAACGGGTGAAGGAAACCGGGGTGTAGGGACGTGCCGCGAGGTCGAGACACAGACTACCGAGTGCGGCAAGAAAGGTTGCAGTTTTTTCATGGTACATGACCACGTATACAATTGTATACCAGAGCAAAGGAGTACAGAAATGTTCCAAACCGTGAAACGTTATCGAGGGCTGGCGGTGTTGGCCGTGGCGTCCTTCGCCATCGCCGGCTTCGCCGTGGCGGCGGAGAGTGAAGCTGAACTCAACCGGCAGCTCGACGCCACCGCTGCTACCCTGACCCAGGAGCTCAACCAGACCAATCAGGAAATGCGCGAAGCGGATCGGCTGGGCACTGCCGACACCGTCCCCAACAAGTACGGTTCCCTGACCGACACCGAGCGCGTGATCGACAACACCGTCCGGGAAGCCAACGACGAACTGGCCCGGGCTCAGCACAACCTGGATTACCAGACCAAGCGCCAGGAGATCGAAACCAACCGCAGCCTCTACTACCCTGGCTCCAACGACTACCAGCGCCTGACGGATCAAATACGGCAGCTGGACGACGATTACCAGAATGGGCGTTTCACCACCAACTGGAACCCCTGAGTCCCAGCCCGAAACGTGCTATCCCGCAAGGCCGCCACCAGGCGGCCTTTTTGCTGTCACCAGGCCCCGCTAAGAGGTGAATCCGCCCCAAGGGCCGTGGGGGGTAGGGTAACCCTGCAGTACGCAGTCCGCATTCCACTTGGTAAAAATTCTCGAAAACACTTTTTCCCGACGTGAACGATGGTAGAGTTACGGCTGTAGTAAGGCGGTACGGCTTGGCCAAGCTGGTAGTGACTT
>JAJBSZ010000299.1 GCA_020861125.1 Planctomycetota bacterium
CATGGCCAGTCCGGTGAAGTCGTCAGGTGGTACATAAACGCCGCCCTTTACAACAAGCGCGGCGGAGAAAACGTGGAGCTGCTGTCGAGATTCGAACTCGAGACCTCTTCCTTACCAAGGAAGTGCTCTACCTACTGAGCTACAGCAGCACGTGAATATACAGGAAACACATAAAAACCAGTCACCCGCGCGACCGGGCGCGGGTGGATCATTCATTAAACACATTTGGCCATGGCTGTCAATATGAAATTTCCCAAGACCGGAAAAATCCTGGCGGCCGGCCCGGACCAGAGGCGCAACGCGGGCTGTGGCCCAACGCGCGCCACCAGCCCGGCCGGGCGGCCGTCAGGGAAATCCACCGCCCGCCGCTGCTGCCAGCGGGCGGTGGTCACGCCGTTCCCATATCCCGTGACTATCGCCGGTACTGGCTCCGCGGCTGGTAATGGGTGTGGAACAGCTGGTGCGCTTTTTCGCTCAGCGGTTTCCCGATATACTCGTCGTAAAGCTTTTTCACATCCGGGTTTTCATGGCTGCGGCGCAGGGTCGATTCCTTGTCGTCCGCTTCCAGGCCCTTGGCCCGCAGCTTGCGGATGCCGTCGTTGATGCCCCAGAACTGGCCGCCGCCGCCGACGCAGCCGCCGGGGCAGGCCATGACCTCAATGAAATGCCATGGCGGTTCTTCGCCCTTCTGGATGGCGTCCCGGACCCGGCCGATGACCTCTTCAACATGCCGCAGGCCGTGGGCCACGGCGATCCGGAGCTTCGTCCCCTCGATATCCAGTTCCTTTTCCTTGATGCCTTCCATGGTGTGGATTTCCTCGAATTCGAGGGCGTCCGACTCCTTGCCGGTGATGAGCCAGTAGCCGGTGCGGAGGGCGGCTTCCATTACGCCGCCGGTTTCGCCGAAAATAGTGGCGGCGCCGGTGTAGCTGCCCAGCGGTGAATCGGCCGACTCTTCCGGCAGGGACCCGAACTCGATGCCGGCCTGTTTCAACATCCGCGCCAGTTCCCGGGTGGTGATGGAGACGTCGATATCCTGATGGCCGGAGGAGAACATCTCCTTGGCCCGGGCGATTTCAAACTTCTTGGCGGTGCAGGGCATGATGGACACCATAAAGATTTTTTCGGCCGGAATGCCGGTTTTCTCGGCGTAGTAGCTCTTGGACAGGGCGCCGACGATGGCCTGCGGCGATTTGCAGCTGGAGAAATGCGGGATCATGTCGGCGTCGAACTTCTCCATAAAATCGACCCATGCCGGACAGCAGGTGGTGATGAGGGGGATGGCGGCGTCGCCGCCGGCTTTCAGCCGTTCCACCAACTCGGACGCCTCTTCCATGATGGTGACGTCGGCACCGAAGTTGGTGTCGAAGATCTGGTTGAAGCCCATACGGCGCAGGGCCGAATACAGTTTGCCGGTGAGGTTGGTGCCCGGCTTGAAGCCGAAGGATTCGCCGATGGAGACGCGAACGGCCGGGGCTATCTGCACGATGCAGTGCTTGTCCGGATCCATCAGGGCGTTCCACACCTCCTCGGTTTCGCTGTATTCGTAGATGGCGCCGACCGGGCAGTGGGCGGAACACTGGCCGCAGCGCACGCAGGGGCTTTCCGCCAGTTCGATGTCGCCGGCGGGCGCTACCACCGCATCCAGGCCCCGGTGTTCGATGGAGAGGGCCCAGACATTCTGCACTTCCTGACACACCTGGGTGCAGCGGCCGCAGCGGATACATTTGCGTGAATCGAGCACGATGGACTTGGTGGAAGCGTCGATGGGCCGGTCGGCCACAATGGTCGGGAGGTTGGCCCGGAAGATGCCGAAATCCTGGGCCAGCTTTTGCAGTTCACACTCGCCGGACCGGAGGCAGGTCAGGCATTCGTTTGGATGGTTTGAAAGGATCATCTCCAGGACGGAGCGGCGCACCTGGATGATCTCCGGGTCCTGGGTGGTGATTTCCATGCCTTCGGCCACCGGGGTGGTGCAGGCCCGCATCATGTTGGCGGCGCCCTTCACCTTGACGACGCAGATGCCGCAGGCGGCGGTGGGCGCGAGATCGGGATGGTAACACAGGGTCGGAATGGCCACCTGCGCCTGGTGGGCGGCCTTGTAAATGCTGGTCCCCGGCTGTACCTGGACCTGGATGCCGTTGATGGTCGCGGTTATCATGGTAAAATCCTTGTCGGGTCTGGTAGGTGGAAGCGAAATACTGCCCTGATTGCCGGCGGGCGATGCCGGTTGCGGTCCGCCACGTGGCGCCGGGTCCTGCCCGGCGACGGTGCCGGCCGCGTGCCGGTGATCGCCTACTTGCCGGCTTCCGCGACGGGCAGGTTCTCCCCGCCCAGCCGGGCCTTGTATTCGTCCAGGAAAAACTGGAGCGTCGACAGCACCGGATTGGGCGCGGTCTGGCCCAGGCCGCAGAGGGAGGCCTTTTTCATGGAGACGGCCAGCCGCCGCAGGGTTTCGAGATCCTCTTCCTCCGCCTTGCCGTCCGCGATCTTTTCCATCAGCATCAGGAGCTGCTTGCCGCCGATGCGGCAGGGAGCACATTTGCCGCAGCTCTCGTCCACGGTGAAGCCGAGGTAAAACTTGGCGATATCCACCATGTCATCGTCCTCGTCCATGACGATCATGCCGCCCGATCCCATGATGGATCCGAGTTTCTTGAGGTGCTCGTAGCACACGGGCAGGTCCAGTTCACCCTTGGGGATCACCCCGCCGGAAGGCCCGCCCGTCTGCACCGCCTTCACCTGTTTGCCGGTGGAGGTGCCGCCGCCGATAGATTCCACGATCCGTTTCAGGGAGATTCCCATAGGAACTTCGATAAGGCCGGAATGCTTGACCTTGCCGGTGAGGGCAAAGAC
>JAJBSZ010000438.1 GCA_020861125.1 Planctomycetota bacterium
GGTACAAGCCGATTCCCAGCACCGGCGCGATGCCGAGAAACACCAACGACACCTCGGTATTGACGCGGAAGGCCATGAACATGGAGAACACCAGCATGAGCGGGCTGCGGATCAGGATGCGCAGCATCATCTGAAAAGCGTTCTGAACGTTGGTAATGTCGGTTGTGAGCCGGGTGACGAGGCCGGACGGCGTGAAGCGGTCGATGTTGGCGAAGGAAAAGTTCTGGATGTTCCGGTACAGATCCCGACGCAGGTTGCGGGCGAGGCCGGACGAGGCGACGGCAGCATGACGGCCAGCCACCACCCCGAGCACCAGGGAAAGAAAAGCGGTCCCCACCAGAAGCACGCCGAGACGGGTTATCGCCGCCAGATCGGAAGCGGCGATACCGACGTCGATGATCCGCGCCATGAGATAGGGGATGATCACGTCCATCACCACTTCCATGGCGACCAGTATCGGTGCGATGATCGCATTGCGCCTGAATGTGCCCAGGCTGGCGGCCAATCGTTTGATCATTCGGGCAACCCCGGGCCTCAGGCCCTGCGGATCCCCACCCTCTTTGTTGTGTAGGCGGATCGTACCCGGCCCCCCGGCCCATCGTCCGCCCGGCGGTCGAAAACATGAAAGGAACGGCAGCGGAGACAGTAAAAAGGGCGGCGCAGCGACGCCGGCGATTTCTTTCCCCACTCGCAAAGGAGTACGCCATGAACGCCGGTTCACGCGAAACCAAATCCTCTTCCCGCTCCTCTCAATCCTCCCGTTCGGGGAGATCCGATCGGCTCCGGCACGACGACGAATCGGTCGGGCAAATGCCCCGACGGAGAGAATCGAAAACCCGCTTCTGCAAGGCCCAGCTTCAGGCCGAAACCACCGGCCGCCGCTGGTAGGACGGATAAAGGATATTCCGGGCGCCGCACCCTAAACCGGCGCCCGGCGGCCGGACAAGGGCAGGTGA
This sequence comes from Planctomycetota bacterium, assembly GCA_020861125.1. Next base: position 957 of record JAJBSZ010000438.1, read on the forward strand.
GCCCCGCGGACGCCATCGACGGCTTACGAAAAAAACACGAAAATTTTACCGGCCACAGGGCCTGGTTAGCACCGAGCCGGAAAGGGGATAGCGCGACCGGCGGGTGTTGTATTGGTACAACTTATTTGACATCAGGGAGTTATGGGATACACTACCTATGCGCGGGCACGGTGCCTGCCAACATCGACCCGTTAGCATGAGGAGATGATTATGGCTGGAAAGGGCTGGTACACCTGCATCGGCTGCGTTGCCCTCGGGGCCGTGGCGCGGTGGTGTACATGAAGAATCGGGAAAAGATCAAGCCGCTCGCGGCCAACCTTGTCGCCAAAAGCATGCAGTTCAAGGAAAAGGCGCTGGCCTGCGCCGCCCGCGGCAAGGAACATGTCGAAGACATCGTCGCCGAGGCCAAGCACATAAACGAAACCGCCCCCCAACCGGAATCCTGATCGGCCGTTCCCCCGTTTCCTAGATTACCGAGAATACTCCATGCGCTATGACGTCCTGCACGACATTCCGGGCAGGCTGCGGGTGCACTGTCGCGGCTTCACCGTGACGGCCACCGCCGCCGCCGCCATCGAAGAACTCCTGTCCGCCCAGGACGGGATCGTCTCGGCGGCGCTGTCGGTACGGACCGGCAACCTGGTAGTGCAGTATTCCCGCCTGCTGGCCAAGAGCCACCTCCTGGCGCTGCTGACGGTGATGGAGCCCGAGGACTGGCAGGGCTTCGGCCTCGACGCGGAGACTTCGCGGCCGTCCTTTTTTGAAATGTCCTTGTGCGCTGTCGCCGGCACCGCCTTATGGCATGCCGTGAAATGGCTCCTCCTGCCAGCACCGGTCCGCTGCGGCATTACCCTCCTTCAGGCGGTACCCTATGCCGTCAAGGGGCTGGCGGCGTTGGCGCGGGGCGAACTCACTGTTGCCGTGCTCGACACCGCCGCTCTCGGCGTCCTGTCGGCGCGCCGCGACTTCGGGGCCGTCCGCACGATCCTATGGATGTTCGAGGCGGCCGATTCCCTGGAGGAATGGACCCGGGAACAGTCGCGCAGCAGCTTGGCGGAGAGTTTGGCCCTGAAAATCGACACGGTCTGGCTGCGCACCCCGGGCGGCGATGTCCGGCGGCCGATGGCGGCGGTGCGGCCGGGGGACCTGGTTGTGGTGCACGCCGGCAGTGTGATTCCGGTGGACGGGCTGGTGGCGGAAGGCGAGGCGATGGTGAACCAGTCGCTCCTGACCGGCGAAAGCGGCGCCGTCCACAAGCAGGTGGGAATGACGGTGTTCGCCGGCACGGTGATCGACGAGGGCGACCTCGTGGTTCGGGTGGACAAGGCGGCGGACGAGACCCGGCTCCAGGGCATCGTGGCCTATATCGAAGAATCGGAAAGTCTCAAGGCCGGGGTGCAGTCACGGGCCGAACGCATGGCCGACGCCATCGTCCCGTACAGCCTGTTTCTGTCCCTCGCCATCCTCGCCATCACCCGCAATCCAGTCCGCGCTTCGGCGGTTCTGATGGTGGATTACTCCTGCGCCATCCGCATGGCAACGCCCCTCGCCATCCTCAGCGCTCTGCGCGAGGGCGTGCACAACGGTGTTCTGATCAAAGGCGGAAAATACCTCGAATCCCTGGCCCAGGCGGACAGCCTGGTGGTGGACAAAACGGGCACCCTGACCGAATCCCGTCCGACAGTGGCCCGGGTCCTGGCCTACGCCGGGTGGCACGAGGACGAGGTGCTGCGGACGGCGGCCTGCATCGAGGAACACTTCCCGCATCCGGTCGGCCGAGCGGTGGTCAAGAGTGCCGAACGGCGCCGTCTCCGCCACCGCGAACGCCACGCCCGGCCCGAATACATTCTCGCCCACGGCATTGTGTCGACCCTGGACGACCGACAGATTCTGGTGGGAAGCGCCCACTTCATTTTTGACGATTTCGGCATTCCCCGCCTGCCCGAGGCGGAACTGGAGGCGGAGCACGAAGCCCGACTGGGGCGGTCGCTTCTCTATATCGCCTACGACGGCCGCCTGGTGGGCATGCTCGCCATCGAGGATCCCATCCGGAACGATGCCCGTGCCACCCTGGACGCTCTGGCGGCAACCGGGCTGGATCACGTGACCATGCTTACCGGCGACGGCGTCCGCACCGCCCGGTCGGTGGCGGCGACGCTGGGCATCGGCGACTACCGTTCCGGTCTGCTGCCGGTGGATAAGGCCGGGATCATTGCCGATCTCCAGGCCGAAGGCCGGCGGGTGGTCTTTGTCGGCGACGGCATCAACGACTCGCCGGCCCTTTCGGCCGCCGATATCGGCGTCAGCCTCAAGGACGGCGCCGACATCGCCAAGGAGGTGGCAGGAGTGGTGCTGGTGGAGGGCCGCCTTTCCAGCCTGGTGACGGCCCGCATCCTGTCCCGAATGGTTCTGGATCGCATCGACTGGCAGTTCGGCTTCATCATGGGCCTGAATTCCCTCCTCATCGGCCTTGGTTTGGTGGGTATCATCAGCCCGCGGCTCGCCGCCGTACTCCACAATTTCGGCACGGTGCTGGTGACCGCCAACGCCGTCAAACCCCTGTTGCCCGACATGCCGGAAACCCAGGTGATCGCCATGCCCGATGCCGAGGAGGAGTCCTTCGGAGTGGATCCGGCCGATGCCCGGGGCGTTACGGCCTGATACCGTAGAGGAGGAGATACCATGCAGATCGAGAGCTTTTTCCCGGGACGGCTCCGGATCCGATCGCCCCTATTTACCAAACAGGATACCCTTGACCAGGTCACCGCGTATGTCCGGGGCCTGGACGGCATCCGCACCATCACGGGCAACCCGCAGACCGGCAGCCTCACCGTGGTTTACGATCCGTCCGTCATTACCATGCCCATGCTGATGACCGCGAAGCAGGAAATCGAGAATCTGGAACAAGGCGGCGAGGCTGTCGGCTTGAGCCTTCCCGCCTGACGTGACGTTTGGATGGGACGGATTTACCCTTTCCTTCATGGAGCACACCCCACGTAACCGTACCACCCAAATCCTATGGTACTGCTCCGGCCTGTGCATTCCTTGCCCCATCAACCGTTTATGGGAATTATGGCGGGCATCGTAAGAGATCTGGCGGAATATCTCCGAAAAAATGTTTTAGATCCAAAACTTTTTACTTGACAATGCTCCGTTCGGGGATATACTGATTTTTGTTTGGTGAGTAAAACATAAACACATTTGCGGGCGGAAACGGTGTCCGATGCGGTCTCTTCTTGCGTGCCGCCGGAACGGGTGATGGAAAGCGTGCGCTTTCTCCCGTTCCGGGGCTTTTTTGTATGCCTTGCCACGTGTTCCATAGCCCCTCATGGTCGTGGCCGGTTTCCACGGATATCCACTTTACTTTCACGATACCTTCCGGTCATAATTAAAAACCCGGCTTGATGCCGGGTCTTTTTTTGACCATGGGGTGTCCGCGACCCTGTTTACTTACAGAGCCCAAAGGTCTCCGCCGCTATCCAGCCCTCCTCGTCGGTAGGAATGACGAGAACCCTGGTTTTGCAGCCTTCCATGCCGATATCGCCCTCTTTGCCACCGAACACCGTGGCATTTTTTTCCCGATCGATGGCGATGCCGTAGTTTTCCAGGTTGGCCAGACTCTGCTCCCGAACCGCCGCGCCGTTTTCGCCGATGCCGCCCATAAAGCAGATGGCATCGACCCGACCGAGAATGGCGAGATAGGCTCCGACGAAAAATTTCACCCGGTAACAGAACATGTCGATGGCCAGTTGGGCCCGGGAATCGCTGCCACCCTTGGCGGCATCCGCCGCCAGATTGCGCATGTCGTTGGATACGCCGCTAATTCCCAGCAGACCGGACTTCTTGTTCAATAGGGTATCGACTTCCGACACCTTGGCGTATTCCGGCTTCGACATGAGGTAGGGAATGATGGCGGGATCGATGTCGCCGCTGCGGGTTCCCATTATCAATCCGGCAAGGGGAGTGAAGCCCATGGTGGTATCGACCGATTTGCCACCGCGCACCGCGGCCATGGAACAGCCGTTGCCGAGATGGCAGGTGATGAGGTTGGTTTCCGAAAGCGGCTTCGCGAGGAATTCCGCCGCCCGGTGGGTGATGTAGGCGTGGCTGGTGCCGTGGAAACCGTACTTGCGAATGCGGTACTTTTCATACGCCTCGTAGGGCAGGCCGTACAGGAAGGCCTCACGGGGCAGGGTCTGGTGGAATGCGGTATCGAACACCGCCACCATCGGCACGCCCGGAAGGGCGGCCCGGCACTCGTGAATGCCGATGAGGTTCGGCGGATTGTGCAGCGGCGCCAGATCGGAACATTCCTCGATACAGGTGATCACGTCCTGATCGATACGCACCGCTTCCGAATACCGTTCGCCGCCGTGGACCACCCGGTGGCCGACAGCGCCGATCTCCTTGACGTCCTTGAGAACGCCCATGTCCGGGGCGGTCAGGCAGCCGAGGATACGGGTGATGCCGACCTTGTGGTTGGGAATGGCTTCGCGGAGTTCGAATTTTTCCTCGCCGCGGCGGTGGGTGAGAACACTGCCCTCCTCACCGATCTTCTCGGCCAGACCCTTGGCCAGAACAATCTTCGACGGCATTTCATAGAGTTGGTACTTGATCGATGACGACCCGCAGTTGATGACCAGAACAATCATGGTGTGCGTTCTCCTGCCCAAAATGGTGACGATATATATGACTCCAAAGGATGATTGTGTGTCACCCGGCGCTCCATGGGCCCGACGCCAGTCCTGCGGTGATTACGGACGGTTCCGGTCGGCACCGGTTTGGCGTGCCGGATCGACTATACTGTCAGTTACGCATTCAGGCAAATAAAATGTACGGCCGCCGTTTGGCACCCACCTGATGGACGCCGCCACCGTTCCGCCAATCGGTCTCGTCCAACAGGATTTCCGGAAGCATAAACCCGCCTCACAGGAGACGGTCACCGTTTTCCTGGCCAAGCGCCTTGTTCTCGTCCAGCCGTTTCGCATAATGGCATTCGGATGAGGGTCCGCGGGAGGTACACCCATGTGCGGACGCTTTTCGCAAAACCTCGGCCGACACCATCGCGCCATCCTTCTCTTCCGGCGCCTGCCCGTGTCGGAACGAACCAGCCTCGTACCCCGTTTCAACGTCGCGCCGACGCAGTCCGTTCCCGTCGTCCTGCAGGAACCGGGCAAGGCGCCGACCTTCCAGGACCTCCATTGGGGACTGATTCCCTCCTGGTCGGCGGATCGGTCCATCGGCGTTCGCTGCATCAACGCTCGATGCGAAACCGTGGCGGTGAAACCGGCATTCCGCGAAGCGTACCGCTTCCGGCGCTGTCTGGTGCCGGCCTCCGGCTTTTACGAATGGAAAACAGGCCCGGACAAATCCAAGACGCCCTATTATTTCACCCCTGCCGACCCCGACTACCCGCTGGCCTTCGCCGGAGTGTGGGAACGATGGCAGGACGGGGACGAGGAGGTTCGTTCCTTCGCCATCGTTACCACCGACGCCAACGCCGTGACCGCGCCGTTTCATGACCGCATGCCGGTGATAGTGGCGCCGGAGGATTGGGAGGTATGGCTGGATCCCGCCATCACGGACCGCTCTCGGCTGGATCTGCTGTTGCGGCCAGCGCCGGACGATCTCCTCCACTTTTGGGAGGTTAGTCCGTACGTCAATACTCCCAGAAACGAAGGTGAGGAATGTATTCGCCCGAAGGAACAATAAGGACGATACCATGGATATATTTACCGCCCGTAGCGCCAAACCGATGCTGATCCACGGCGAATCGGATCCGTTCGATTCGGACCAGTATACCTATGAACTGAAGATGGACGGTGAGCGCAGCCTGGCCTATCTCGACGCCGACCGCACCGAGCTTATCAACCGGCGCGATCGGCGCATTCTCGCCAACTTTCCGGAGCTCTCCGATTTGCACCACCAAGCCAACGGGCGCTGTATCCTGGACGGCGAGATCATCGCCGGCATCGGCAGCAAGCAGGATTTCGAATTCATCAAACAACGCGCCGTGACCAAAAACGTCCATGCCATCAAACGGCTGGCGGAACAGACGCCCTGCACTTTCGTCGCCACGGACATCCTCTACCTCGGTGACCGGGATATCACTCGGCTGCCACTGGTGGAACGGAAGGCCCTCCTCAGGGATACGGTTGCCGATGGTGGCGCGGTCGCGGTGGTCCAAACCATTGAAGAACACGGGGTGGAATTTTTCCGTCTGGTGAAGGAGCAGGGCCTGGAAGGCATCATCGCCAAACGCAAGGACAGCCTGTACCACATGGGCAAGCGAACGCGGGATTGGGAAAAGATCAAAAACTGGGATGAGGACCTGTTTCTCGTGTGCGGTTTTCTCCCTTCCGACCGGGCCAATGTGGTGAGCCTGGTGCTGGGGCAGTGGAGTGCCGGCGGGGAAATCATCTATAAGGGCCGTGTGACCCTGGGGGTGAACCGACCGGAATTCGCTATCGTCAACAAGCAAAAACGGGCCAAAAGCTTTCCTTTTCCCGAGACGCCGCCGGAAGCGGCGAAGGGTGCGGTCTGGTTGGTGCCGAAGCTGGTATGCAAGGCCGGCTTTCTCTGCTGGACGGTGCACGGTCGCCTCCGCCAGCCGTTTTTCAAAGAACTGGTGTCCGGCGTTGCGCCGGAAAAGGTCATTGAACCTGCGTGAACTTCCCGTTCACGCACAGGGAAAGCATCGGGAAGGCAGAGGACCTGGCGGCCAGCACGGAGGAAGCGGGCCCCGGTTGGTTGCGTACCCATAAAAAGAAGCGCAACCCCATGGGTTGCGCCTCATATGTGGTACTGGTGGGGAGAGGTGGATTCGAACCACCGTAGGGCGGAGCCCGACAGATTTACAGTCTGTTCCCTTTGGCCACTCGGGCATCTCCCCGGAACGAATTCGCCGCTTGGCGGCAAAGGTCACCATGGTACGAATTACCGCGCCCATGTCAACCGGAAAAACCGGCAGGAGTCCTATACTTTCAGGCTCCGGCGCATACCGGTGACGTGCGGTTTCAGGTGCTTGCCGGGACACTGGGTGTTGCAAAAGTCGCTGTGGCCGTAGATATCCTTGGCCGGATTGAGCCCATACTTGCGGATGAGGGAAGCCGTCAGGAGTTGCAAGGACTGCAGTTGCTGTGGGGTGGGCTGCTGGATCTCGAAATTGCCCAGGAGCATGACGCCAATATTATTGGCGTTGGCACCGGAGGTATGCGCTCCCTGGTAGGCCCAGTCCCGCCCCTGCCATATAGTTCCGGTCCGGTCGATGATGAAATGGTAACCGATATCACCGGCGCCCAGACGCTTGCGGTGCTGGCTTTGGATCAGACGCAGCGTGGCCGAGACCTGCGCCGGGCTCGCGTCATTGTTCGGCTTGGCACTGCCTTCGTGGTGGATGGTGACGCGGGTGACGCCGTTCATCGCTTTCATCTTGGCGGGAATGGCCGCCGTGGCGCCCCAGGAATTCCGGGAATTCGCACTCAACTTACCCCCGACCAGAGGCGTGGCCACCCGTGCCGGCGGCGGTTCTGGTTGTACGTACACATACTGGACCGGCGGTTGCACCGAGGGTGACGCCAGAGCCACATCCGAGGCCGGTCCGGACAGCGCCGGGGCGGTAGCGCGCGGCGCGGCATACGGTTCGCACCCCGGCAGCAGCATGGCGCCCACCGCCACCGCCGACCAGGAGAGAAAATCCCTCCGGCTCAACACCCTGTTTTCATCCGTCGCCATGCACCCGCTCCTGGATTGCCCGCCCCCCTTGCGTCAGGGATATAATTAAACGGAATTGCCGCGTTCCGTCCAATCCTTTCAAAAAAAAACGGTGGGAGTTGGTCCCTCCCCCGCCTCAGGCCGTCACAACCATTATCGACCGGACCGGGTTCGTGGTTGGCATGGTTTTGCCGGCGGCTCAAGCCCTCCGCACCATTCGCCCATAATTGGTCCGGTATTATGATAAATGACGTATCGGATCGTTTTGACAGACATTCAAGGATCACTGTCAAAGTGACAAAAGGAGGTCCGCCAGTCAGGCCACAAAAAATTTATTTGCAGCGATACTATGTATGGATTTATGAAGTTACTGCAATTATGACCATGACTGCAAAAACTGGCACAATTTTTGCTTCCATTGACCGGCAAGGACCACGAGCACTCGAAGCTGAGTTGAAGAAAAAATGGAGTTTACGAAAGGAAATAATCATGTATTGGACCAGATCACGTTCGCCCTTTGCCCGGGCTACTTTTGGTGACCAGATGGGTTTGTTCAACCGTTTTCTTGGCGGTGTCAACGAGGTTTCCACCTCTTTTCCCGCCTTCAACGTGTGGTCGAACGACGACGGGGCGGTTCTCACCAGTGAGCTTCCCGGTGTGAAGATGGAAGATATTGACATTACCGTTTCCGGCAAGGAAGTTACCGTCAAGGGAGCCCGGAAAGAGGAAGAAAACAAGGACGTGCGCTACATCCGGCGCGAACGGCCCACCGGCGAGTTCACCCGCGCCTTTGAGCTGCCGTACCAGATCGACGCCGCCAAGGTGGGCGCCAAACTGTCAAACGGCGTTTTGCGGATCGATCTGCCCCGCGCCGAAAACGACAAGCCGCGTAAGATTGCGGTAAGCGTCGAATAATTTCGAGAACGAAATAGTGATTTAAGGAGATATAGAATGGATACCTCTGCCAACAGCAACACCGTCCCCAGCGCCTGCTCCGGCGGGTCTTGCGCGCCCGAAGATGCCAGCAAGCTGCAGCATGCCGAGCGGGCCGATCTGGAAGATCGGAACAGCAACGGTCGGGTCTATGTACCGGCCATCGACATTATCGATAATGACAAGCAAACCATCCTGGTGATGGATATGCCCGGTGTCAGTGAATCCGGGATCGACCTTTCTCTCGAGAAGAACATCCTGTCCATCCACGCCAAGCCGGTGGAATCGACCTTCGAGGGCAAGGACCTCGTTTATTCCGAGTACGGCATTGGCGATTACCGCCGCTCGTTCCATATTTCGGAAGATGTGGACAAAGACGCCATTACCGCCTGCATCAAGGATGGTGTTCTCAAGGTCACGCTGCCCAAGACCACTCCGGTGACCAAAAAGATCACGGTCGACGCCAAATAATGGTGGCGCGACAACGCAACGGCAGCCGGGCTCCTGGGAGTCCGGCTGTTTTTTTTGGGGTCAGGCATCAGGCCGAATTGTCGGCGCGTCGGTATTGCACCGCTTCCAACAGGTGATCGGTGAGAATATTCGGTTCATCGTCCAGGTCGGCAACCGTCCGGGCAACCTTCAGTATTCGTCCATAGGCCCGGGCGGACAAACCGTAATCGGAAAGGGCCGCCTTCAGGAGCGCCTGGCCGTCCGGCCGCAACCGGCAATGTTCCTCGACATCCGCCGCCGTCATGGCGGCATTGACCGGCGTGGCGCGGCCGGGAAAGCGCCGGGCCTGAACCTCCCGAGCCGCAGCCACCCGCCGGGCCATCTCGCGGGAAGTCTCCCCCGACCTCTTTTCCACCAGCCGATCCCGGTCCACCGGTGGCACTTCCACATGCAGGTCGATGCGGTCGAGGAGCGGTCCGGAAATTTTGCCGGTATAGGCGGCGATCTGGTTGGCACTGCAGCGGCAGGCCCGGCGCGGATCGCCCAGCCGACCGCAGGGGCAGAGGTTCATCGACAGGACAAGAAGCATCCGGGCGGGAAAGGTTTCCGATCCGGCAACACGGCTGATCGTCACCCGACCGTCTTCCAGCGGCTGCCGCAGGGTCTCCAGCATCTGCCGGGGAAACTCCGGCGCTTCGTCCAGAAACAGTACGCCATTGTGGGCCAGGGAAATCTCTCCCGGTCGGGGAATCGACCCGCCGCCCACCATGCCGGCCAGACTGGCATTGTGGTGCGGGGCGCGGAACGGGCGCTGGCGGAGCAAGCCGTGTCCGGGGGGTATCGCGCCGGCGATGCTGTGGATCTTGGTGGTATCAAGGCTTTCGGTCAGGGTGAGGGGCGGCAGGATGCCGGGCAGCCGCTGCGCCGCCATGGTTTTACCGCTACCCGGTGGGCCCAGGAGAAGGCAATGGTGCCCGCCCGCCGCTGCCACCAGCATGGCCCGTTTGACCATTTCCTGACCACGCATATCGGAATAACAGAGGCCGGTGGTGTCTTCGGCCTCGGGGGCTGGCGGCGGTGGCTCCGGCGGCTGCCATTCGCCGGCGAAAAAACCAACCGCTTCCGTCAACGATTCTACCCCTACTGCCCGTACGCCGGCGGCGGCCGCTTCCGCCGCATTGGCCCTTGGCAGAACGATGCCGTTCAGTCCGATCTGCTTGGCGGTGATGGCTGCCGCGAGGGCCCCGCGAATGGGCCGGAGTGCGCCGCCGAGCGATAGCTCGCCCAACACCAAGTAGGAACCATTTTCCCGGATGGTGAGCTGTTCGCTGGCCATAAGCGCCACCAGGGCCAACGGCAGGTCGTAGAGAGCACCCTCCTTCTTCAGTTCCGCCGGCGCCAGACTGAAGATCAGGCGGCGGCTCACCGGATAGTCGTAGCCACTGTTGCGGATGGCAGATTCCACCCGACCCAGTGCCTCCTGTACCGCCTTGTCCGGCAAGCCGACCAGTCGTTGGACGGGCGAACCGTAGTGGAGGTCCAATTCCACCTCCACCGGCACCGCATCGATGCCGGTAAATCCGACGGATCGCATACGGGCTAGCATAGCGCCCCCAGCCGGTTTACCATCCCCCTAAACGCCTCGCCCCGTTCCTCGTAGTTGGCAAACATATCCCAGCTGGCACAGGCGGGCGACAGTAAAACCGCCCCGCCCGCCGGCGCGAGGTCCAAGGCTTGTCGGACCGCATCGGCAAAATTGCCGGAGGCCTCCCGGATCGCCAGTGGCGGCAGCTCTCGGGGACGTACTCCGGATGCCGCCTGTATGGCCTCCAGTATCCGCCCCGCCGCCACCCCAAGGAGGACAACGCCGTGGGCACGCCGCTGCACGGCCTGACCCAGCGCCTCGAAGGGCGATCCCTTGTCGTAGCCGCCGGCGATGAGGATAACAGGCACGTTCAGCGATTCCAGGGCGGTGACGGTGGCTTCGGGCGTGGTGGCTTTGGAATCATTGATGAAAACCCGCTCCCGGCTGGTGCCGACCGTTTCCAGACGGTGCGGCAGGCCGGTGAAGGCGCTGAGGCCCCGGGTCACCGGATCCGGGTCCGGCACGAGAGGCCAGGCGGCGGCGACGGCCGCGACGGCATTGCGGAGATTGTGACGGCCAAGAAGCCGGAACCGGTCGACAGGAAACCGAAACCGCACGACACCGTCCAGGCGCAGGACCACCCGATCTCCGTCCACCCAGCCGGCGTCGGGGCCGCCCGGATCCCGCCAGCCACAGCGGACGACCCGTCCCTGCGTTCCGTCCTCCCACTGACGGAGGGCGGGGTCGTCGTGATTCAGGACGGCCCAATCCCCCGGCCGGAGATGGTGGATAATCTGCCGTTTCGCCGCCGCGTATTCTTCCAGATCCCGGTGCCAGTCGAGATGGTTGGCCGTGAGGTTGGTGACCACGGCGAATCGGGGAGGCGGCAAGCAGGCGGCGAAATCCTCACCCAGCCACTGCAGCTGGAAACTGGACAGTTCCACCACCAGCGGCGACTGGTGCGGGCGGTTTTCCACCCGGGTCAGCAGGTCGCCGCCGATATTACCGCCAAACAGGGTATCGGGATCGTGCTCGGTCAGGATGTTGGCGATCAAGGCGGCGGTGGTGGACTTGCCGCTGGAGCCGGTAACGCCAATCCAGGGCGAACGGTTGAGAGCCAGGGCGAGACCGGTTTCGGTGGCGATGGGTACCCCCGCTTCCCGCGCTACCGCCAGCAGCGGGTGGTCCGGCCGCACCGCCTGATTGGCGACGATGAGGTCGGTGTCGCGGAAGTCGTCGGGATGGTGATTGCCCAGAACGAACCGAATGTCCCTGCCGGCCAGGCTGGCGACGGATTCCGCCAGACGGTCGGCACCGGCCAGATCGGTCACCGTCACCTTGGCGCCCCGCGCGGCAAAGAACCGCGCCGCGCCGGCGCCACCGCCGAATCGCCCGAGGCCCATGACGGTTACCCGGCCAACGCCGTCCAGCCTTTCGTTCGTCCACATGGCGCTACTCCGGTACCGAGGACCGCGGCATTATTCAAATGTGATACGCGGATCGGCCACCGCGTACAGGATGTCGGAAAGGAGGATGCCCAGGAGCACCAGCACGGTGCTCAATCCCATAACCGTCATCAGAACGGGATAATCGCGGCTGGAAAGGGCCTGCAGCATCAGGGTGCCCATGCCGGGGATATTAAAAAGGTATTCGATGATCATGCTGCCGCCGAGCATGCCGGGCAGCAGGCCGGCGGCCAAGGTGATCAGGGGGATCAAAGAATTGCGGAATACATGGCGGAACACCACGGCCCACTCCGACAACCCCTTGGCCCGGGCCGCCCGGACGTAATCCTGACGGATCGTCTCCAGGACCGACGCGCGGGTAAAACGGCTGAGACTGGCGAAACCGCCGTAGCTCAGGCACGCCACCGGCATGACGTAGTGGAGCGCCGTTCGGCCCAGGGCGGCCCAGTAGGTCTCCGCCGCCCGTGGCGCTTGGGACAATCCGCTGATCGGCCAGCCTTCCGGCGTCGGCCACGAGGAGAGGTAACGCGAGGCGACGATGATCATCAACAGTCCGATCCAGAAGGCGGGCAGGCTGTAGAGGATGAAAAAGAAGGTGGAAAAAAACCGGTCCGCCAGCGACTCCTTGAAAATGGCCGAATACAGCCCGAACGAGACGGATACCAGGTACACGATGGCGAAGGACCACAAGTTCAGCTTGATGGTGGCAGGGAGTTTTTCGGCGATCACCTCCCAGACCGGCGTCCCGAGACTGAGGACGATGGAGTCGCCGAAATCGCCGCGGATGACGCCGCCCCGGCCGCGGAGGGAGTCGCCGGCCAGCCAGCGCCAGTAACCGACATACCACGGTTGGTCCAGGTAAAAGCGGCGGCGGAACTCCCGGGCGGCGGTACTCTCCCCCTCGCGACGGACGCCGGCGCCGCCCTCGCCGCCGGAATCGTTGGCCAGGAAGTTGGCACGCACCGGGTCGCCCGGCGCCAGGCGCATCATGCCGTAAGAGACCACGGTAATGACGAACAAGGTGGGGATCATCCACAGCAGGCGTCTGATGATATAGGACCGCATGTCGGCCGTTTTCCTCCAATGCCCGGGCGCCGGAATGGCGGACCGCTGGTTGCCTCACCCTGTGGACGGACGGTCAGTCCGCCGTGTCGCCGCCGGCGCCTACAGCTCGCCGGACCAGTCACCGCTAGTATAGCTGCCCCCCAGTTGCGCGTCCACTCCAGCCGCGCGGCGGCGGCGGTCCTGGCGCAGGCGTTTCTTCCGCGCCACCGCCTCGCGGAACGACTCCACGAAACGGTAGGACAAGTAATAGGCGGGAATGGCCAACGACAGGCCGACCAGAATGCAGCCGAGCCACAGCGGCAGTTGCATATCCCATCCCATGGATAGGAGTTCGCCGATACCGAGACGGATCCCCGCCCACCAGGCGGCCAAGCGACCCATTTCCTCGGTCGGCACCGGTACGGCCAGCATGCGTTTCAAAACCTCTGCCAGGTCGGACAGCGGCGGTCCGCCCACCAACAGCCAGCCCACCCAGTAGTTGAACGAGAAAATGGGCACCAGGGTGACAGGATTGGTCAGCCAGATGGGAAATATAGGCACCACCTGGTTTGCTTTCAAGAGGGCGCACAGCACCACCGCCACCGCCATCTGGATGCCGACAATGGGCAACCAGCCGACGAAAAAGCCGATCGCCACCCCCAGGGCTATCTGGTGCGCCGTGCCGGTGGCGCGGCCGAGGCCGCGCAGGATGCGGCGCACCAGATAGCGGAGGCGGCGGACGGAAAACATCTAGGGGGTCCGTTCCGGACGCCAAATAAGCATGGCGTCGCCAAAAGAGTAAAACCGGTACCGTTCCGCCACCGCCCGACGGTAGCTTGCCAGTACCCGTTCCCGGCCGGCCAGGGCCGAGATCAGCACCAGTAGGGAGGATCCCGGCAGGTGGAAGTTGGTGATCAATCCGTCCAGAGCGGCGAAACGGTGGCCAGGACGGATAAACAATTCCGTCCAGCCCCTGGAACGGCCGGTCCCCGCCGCCGCTTCCAGGGTGCGGGCGGTGGTGGTGCCCACCGCCACCACCCGGCCGCCAGCGGCGCGCGTTGCCCGCAGGCGATCCTCGGTGGCGGCAGGCACCTCGTACCATTCCGCGTCCATGCGGTGATCATCCAGGGAGGCCGCCTGGATGGGCCGGAACGTGCCGGGGCCGACGTTCAGGGTGATCTCCGCCAGCCCGACCCCGCGCTCCGCCAGCCGTGCGTCCAGTTCGGCGGTAAAATGCAGCCCGGCCGTCGGTGCCGCCACCGCCCCGGGCCGGCTGGCATAGACGGTCTGGTAGCGCTCGGCGTCCTCGGGCGTCGGCTGCCGGTCCGGCCGGGAGATGTACGGCGGCAGCGGTACCCGGCCGCAGCGTTCCAGCTCCCGCAGAAAGGCATCGCCGCCGACGGAGAAAGAAACCCAGACCATACCCTGCTCGCCCCGCTCGCTGGCGGTGGCGACCAGCCTGCCGTCGCCAAAGGAAAACTCCCGGCCGGGCTTGAAGCGGTTTGCGGGCCGGGCCAAACACAGCCAGCGTTCGTCTCCGGCCGCGTGGTCGCGACGGACGAGAAGCAGTTCCGCCCTCCCGCCGCCCTGCCGCTGCCCCAAAAGCCGCGCCGGCAGGACCCGGACGTTGTTCCGTACCAGCAGGTCGCCGGGGGCCAGCAGGTCCGGCAGATCGCGGAACAGATGGTCGCTGAGCGCCCCGTCGGCGGCGAGGCGGAGAAGCCGGGAGGCGTCCCGGGCCGGAGCCGGATGCTGGGCGATCAGCTCCGGCGGCAGATGAAACTGGTAGGATGAAAGAAGGTTGTCAGCCACGTTGGTCGCCAGCGCAAAAAAAGAACGGGACGGCGCGCGCCGTCCCGGAACAGCGGGGTGAGCCGGAGGCGAAGGTTTGACTGGACGGAGCCCTTTTCCGACGTCGGTACCAACACCCGATGAGGCCTAGCCTCCCCCCGCATCCCTGACTAGTCGCTTTCCACATCCTCCGCCGAGTACACCGGCCCGTTGAACTCCTCAGCCGGCTCGGCGATAATCTGGGCTTCGACCTTGACTTCGACGGTGAGGCCGCCGGGAATGAGTTTGTCGATGATGTCGCGGATCTGGCGCTTGATGTCGTCCACCCGTTTCAGGACGTCGCGCTGCCGTCGCAACTTCAGGCCGACTTCGCAGAGCATGGGTTTGCCGATACCCTTGGGCTTCAGGAACACCGTCGGCTCCAGGATGTCCGGCTCGGCCCGGAGATCGTGCAGGATAAGCATTTCGATGTGGGGGATGGAAAACTCGGTGGTGCCCAGTTCGGTATTGAGGCGGAGATTACCCATGATGCCGACCGTTTTCCATTCCGCCCGCAGTACGCTAATGTTGATCCAAAGAAGAAACGCCCCGGTCAGGAATACCAGCAGGCGCGTCGTCCAGCTCCCGGCCATCAACCCGGCGGGCACACCTTTGAGGCTGTCGGTCCCCGGCAGGGACAGGAGCACGAGATAGGCCCCTCCCAACACCGTTGCCGTCACGTTGGCGTAGTCCATGATTTTTCGCCGCATGCTCACTTCCTCCCGGGGGTCAAGCGTAGAGCTTGTCCACGAAATTTATGTCGAAGTCGGAATTGACGAACGCGTTGTTCTCCAGCATGGCCAGGTGAAAGGGGATGGTCGTCTTCACCCCTTCCAGGATGAACTCCCGCAGCGCCAGCTTGGAGCGCTCGATACACTGCTGCCGATCCTCGGCGTGGATGATCAGTTTGGCGATCATCGAATCGTAGTAGGGCGACACCCGGTAGCCGGAATAGATGAAGGAGTCGGTCCGCACCCACGGGTATTCCGGCTGCACGAACAGGCTGACCACCCCGGGGCAGGGAGCGAACTTTCGTTCCGGATCCTCGGCATTGATGCGGAATTCCATGGCATGACCGGTGTTCTTGATGTCTTTCTGGCGCCACCGCAGGGTCTCGCCCGCCGCCACCCGCAACTGTTCCTCGATCAGGTCGATGCCGGTGACCATCTCGGTGACCGGGTGTTCCACCTGGATGCGGGTGTTCATTTCCATGAAAAAGAAATTGCCGCCCTCGAAGAGAAATTCGATGGTGCCGGCGTTGGTGTAGCCGGCGGCCTTGCAGAGCTTGACCGCCGCTTCGCCCATGGCGGCCCGGACCTTCTTGTCCACCGCCGGCGATGGCGATTCCTCGATCAGCTTCTGGTGCCGCCGTTGGGTGGTGCAGTCCCGCTCCCCCAGGTGGATGACGTTACCGTGCTCGTCGCACAGGACCTGAACCTCCACATGCCGGGGATGGGTGAGGAATTTCTCGAGGTAGAGAGAACCGTCGCCGAAGGCGGCTTCGGCCTCGGCCCGGGCCGAGGACATGGCGATGCGGAGGGCGGCGTCGTTGTGGGCCACCCGGATGCCACGGCCACCGCCACCGGCCGAGGCCTTGACGATAACCGGGTACCCGATCTGCCGCGCCACCCGCAGGCCGTCCTCGTCATCGGCCAGAGCTCCTTCCGATCCCGGCAGGGTGGGAACCCCGTTGGCCTTGGCCAGTTCCCGAGCTCCCGCCTTGTCGGACATTTTCGCCATCGCCGCAGAGGAAGGGCCGATGAAGGCGATGTCCAGACTGCGGCAGATATCGGCGAAATGGCCGTTCTCGGAGAGGAAACCGTACCCCGGATGGATGGCGTCGACGTCAGCTATTTCCGCCGCCGAGATGATCGACGGGATATGCAGGTAGGATCGGGCGGAATCCGCCGGACCGATGCAGATGGATACGTTGGCCATTCGGACGTGCAGAGATCCCCGGTCCGCTTCCGAATGCACCGCGACCGACTCGACCCCAAGCTTGCGGCAGGCCCGGATGACCCGACAGGCAATCTCGCCACGGTTGGCGATAAGAACGCGTTTGAACATCTCCTCCCACTTCTTTCCTGGAACAGACCCGACCTCGACGTTAAGGACAAGGGGCAGCTGACGGCGGTTTCCGAGCCGCCAAAAACGCCGGCGGCGTCATAAAGCACCCGAGCGTACTGGGCGGGGCGGACGAACTCCTAGCGCCGGACCAGGAACAGCGGTTGCCCGTATTCCACCGGCTCCCCGCTTTCCACCAGAACCCGCTCGATTTTGCCGTCGATTTCGGCATGGATTTCGTTCATGATCTTCATGGCTTCGATGATGCACACCACAGTGTCTTTGCGAACGGTATCCCCCTCCTGGACGAAAGGCGGCGATTCCGGCCCCGGCGCCCGGTAGAAGGTGCCGACAATCGGGCTTGGAATCTGGGTCAGGCCGGCGTCGGTGTCGGCCGGAACGGTAGAAGCGGCAGCCGGTGATGGCGGAGCCGGAGGCGGCGGCATATGCGGTGCGGGAGCCATGGCGGGCGGTGCGAAGGCGCCTTGTTTCCGCAGCGCGACGCTGAACTCGCCTTCTTCCAGCTCCAGTTCGACAATATCGTTTTCCTGCATCATGGCCAACAAGGCGCTGATTTTTTCCAGACTGCTGCTCATACAAGAATCCCGGGATTTTGGCATAAAAAATAACGATGGGGCGGCGCACGGCCGACCCGCCACAAAAGGCGTATTATAAGTATATTCTTCGGATGGCACAAGCACCTTCAAAAAACCACCGAATCCGCATCCTTGGGCAGGGTGCCCAGCACCTGCACCCCGTCGGCCGTCACCAGCGCCATGTCCTCGATGCGGATGCCGCCGGCACCGGGAAAATACACCCCCGGTTCCACAGTAACAACGTTGCCAACCACAAGTTGCCCGGATACTGACCGGCTCAGGCGCGGGTCCTCGTGCACCGCCAGGCCGACGCCATGCCCCAGGCCGTGGGTAAAATAACCTTCCAGCCCGGCCCCGGCCAACGCCTCCCGCGCCGCCTGGTCCGGCACACTGCCTGCAACACCAGGGCGAATGGCCTGAACGGCCGCCTGCTGGGCGGCAAGAACCGCCTCGTACCGCCGCCGCCACCGGGAAGGCATGGAGTCCGCCCAGAGAGTCCGGGTGGTATCGGAATTGTACCGGTGCCGGCGGGCGCCAAAGTCCACCAGGAGCATTTTGCCCGGCCCGATGCGCCGACCGCCGGCGTGGGCGTGGGGCAGGCTGGCGTTGGCGCCCCCGGCGACGAGGGGGTCGACGGCTGGGTCTTCGGCTCCCCGCGGCCGCATT
>JAJBSZ010000399.1 GCA_020861125.1 Planctomycetota bacterium
AGGGAAACAGTCGGGTGGTCATGCATATAGCTCATATTTCAGATATCCACGTGGCGCGACCACCGGTGGCCAATGATGTAACCGCCAAGCGTTTTCTGGCCTATATCAATTACCGCTTGTTCCGCGGCCGGCGGTATCAGGAAAACGTCGCCGCCGCCGCCGTCCGGGCCCTGGCGGATCGCCCGCCGGATCTGGTGCTGTTGACCGGCGACATCACCCAGCACGGGCTGGACGCCGAGTTCGAGGCGGCCCTGGCGCTGTTGCAACCTCTGATCGACCGCAAAATTCCCATCCTCGCGGTGCCGGGCAACCACGATATCTACGGCTGTACCGAGCCCGGACGGTTGCGGGAGTTCCAGTCCCGTGTCGCCGCCGGCCTCAAACCGGGGGAGGGCGGGATTTACCGGTTCCCCGGTGTGGAAATTCTGCCGCTGGCGCAGGGTATTCCGACACCCCTGTTTTTCTCCCATGGTCGCCAGGATGAGCGGGAACTCGCCGAGGCGGCCCGCGTCTGGCAGGACCCGCCTGACGGCGTCATGCGGCTGGTCTGCGGCCACTACCCGGTCATCGACACCCACGGCGGCCATTTTCTCTATTTCCGCGGCTTGCGCGGGGCGGACCGGTTGATCGAGTTTTGCCGGGATCGGTCGGTATCGGGGTATTTCTGCGGCCACACCCACAAACGGTTTTCCGCCGAAATGCCCGGCGGTTGCAGGGAATACGTTGCCCCAGCCCTGTCCGCCGTCCGGGAGAGCGCCCAGGAATGGGTAAGCGTCTATGCCTGCGGTCCCGGCCTCGGGCATCCCCGCGATGTTCGGGAAATGGGGAATTGATAATTGAGCCGGGACGATACATTGGACCGAGGCGGACATAGACCGCCCCGCACAGTACGCTTGAATTCTCCAAGTAACATAGTACTGGAACCGAGGCGACGAACTACCGCCGCGCCACGAACAGTACGCGTTGATGTTTTATAAAGGTTTACCGCTCTTCTTCCCGCCGCCTTGCCCTCCCGACAGCAGGCCGGGTGCGATTTTGGACATCGCCACTGCCGCCTCGATCACGATGGCACCGGCGGTTTCCGCCGGCAGCGATCCCTTTTTCCCGAGGATCAGCCGCGCTGCCACCGCGGCGAAAATCCAGCCCGTCTCCAGGGGATCCACGGCCGCATAATATGGCGGTCCGTCCTCTTCCCGCGCGCGGATGGCGGCGGACATTTCCGGCCAGAACCGTTTCAGGCTGTTGAGCGGGAGCTCTTTCGGCTGGTACCGGCGGTGCACCGTGAGGACGCCGAAATTCTTGGTTCCCATGCTGCGGGCCACCGCGCGGACCACGTCCTCCCGGTCGGGCAGCACCCCGCCGCCGGCCTGTTTGACCGCTTCGCTGATAATGCCGTAGACGGATTGCCGGTATTCGAGGAGCGGCTGGTTGAGGACGTCGCCGAAATAGAATTTCCGACCGTCGGAACAGTCGGCAATGGCAAAGGCGTTCCGCTCCACCAGTTTGTTCCGGGCGATGAGACCTTCGCGGACGGCGGTCTGGCAACCGAACCCGGCGAGAGCGCCGAGGGCGGAAAACACCGTGGGGTAGTCGAGCCGGCCGGCGCTGCCGCAGCCGGTCACGACCGTGGTTTCGATTTCGTCCAGCAATTCCCGGAACGCCCGTTCGCCATCGCCGGTTCGCGCCCGTTCCCGGGAATCGGCAGGCACGAACAAGGCATCTGCCTCCTCGCGCCAGACCTCGACCGGCGGCCGGTGGCTGTTGGGGATTTTGCCGGCCTTCATGAGGCGGAGGTGGGCGAGGTCGTTGTCCGCCTCGGCGTCACCGAAACGCCGGGCCTCTTTTAGCCAGGTGGCGGCCGCGGCGTAGTCCTCGACTTCCATGGACCACAACCCGTACTGGCGCATCATGCGCACGTTACCCGCCTCCGCCAAGGGCAGGAGATACCGCCGGGCGGCGTCGAGGTCCCGCGGGACGTACTTGCCCTCCGCATAGACCCCGGCCAGGGCGGCATTGGCTTCCAGGTTGCCTTTTTTTGCAGACGCCTCCATCGCCTCCAGGCCGGCGGGAATCTCCCCTTTCAAGAGCAGGGTCGTCCCCAAAAGCAGCATCGCCTTGGCGTCGCCGCCATCCGCCAGCGGCCGGAGCATCGCCTCCGCCTTGCCGTACTGTCGCCGCCGTACCAGCCCGGCGGCGTTTTCCACGGTGGGTTTCCGGGTGGTCCGCCAGACATACACGAGGATTCCGGCCAACGCCAGCAGAAACAGGTAGTTCCAGTTCCAAAATTCGGGCATGGTGCGATTTCTCCTCAAGCCGGCACGGCTTTTTCTCGATAGTGTAAACGGTCCCGCCGCCTGCCCGGCCGAACTCGGGAGCCGCTGGGCTTGGAATGTACCAATTCCGCCCCTGCCTTCCGCGGGCGACGGGAGGCCAACGCCCGACCGAGCTTCCGGCTGGCGGATGGTGCGGCCCGAATTGCGGGAGTGGTCCCAGTATAAACCGCTGCCGCCCGCCTCACAAGCGGGTGGGCCGAAAATATGCGGGTGGTGAAATCGCCCTTCGCCTAAAGGTCGGACAGGCCGCCGGATGCGGCATAAGGGACCCGGCGCGTTGGGTTAACGATAAATTAGCCCTTGCGAAAAATCCGGGTGGCCGTATACTTGAAAATATCACATTGCGAGGATTTCTCGACCCATACCTGAGGTATACTGACTGACGAAGTTAGCACGACAATTCGCATTTCGCCACAAAGGGCGGCCTCGAATCCGACCGGCGCTTTGGGCGTTCCGACTGGTTACTACACGTGTGTCACGTCGTTTCATTTCGTTCTTTTAGGGAGAATTCTATGC
>JAJBSZ010000013.1 GCA_020861125.1 Planctomycetota bacterium
GCGAAGACCAGCTGCAGGCCGTCGGCGGCGGCGACCTGCTTCCCTTGGGCTATTTTGCAGAGCGACCCGATGATGGTCAAACCGAGGGCGACGAAGGTGACCACCAGCATGATGATCATGGGCCCGTACAGCATCCAGCCGGCGCGGCCGGTGCGCTTCAGGAACACGGCGCAGGCGATAAGGGAGAGGGCGGCCAGCAGTTGGTTGGCCGATCCGAACAGCGGCCAGACGTCGGCATAGCCGCGCCGGGCCAGCAAAAAGCCCATGAACAGGGTGAGAAAGGTAGCGACGTAGCGGTTGGCGAAGAGACCGGATACCGGACCCCGAACGCCGCCGGCGGCGTCGGTGAAGAACTCCTGGAAGGCCAGCCGTCCCACCCGGGCGACGGAGTCGAGGGAGGTGAGGGCGAAGGCCGACACCGCCAGGGTGATGATGGTGAATACGGCGTCGGCGGGCAGGCCGAGGCCGGTGAGGAAACCGGCGATGGCGGAGGCGAAGATCTGCGGCGGGGTCAAGCCGGCCGGGGCGGCGCCGCCCACGGCGACGGCGCCCACCGCCACCAGGGCGATGACCCCCAGGAGACATTCCAGAAGCATGCCGCCGAAGGAAATGGGCAGCATGTCGCGTTCGTTGTCGATCTGCTTCGAGGTGGTACCGGAGGACACCAGACTGTGGAAGCCGGAGACGGCGCCGCAGGCAACGGTGACGAACAGGAAGGGAAACAGGTACTGGCCGTTAACCTGAAACGCGGTAAAGGCCGGCAGGTGCATGACCGGATTCGCCGTAATCACCCCGACGAAAGCGGCGAAAATCATGATCACCAGCAGGAAGGAATTCAGGTAATCGCGCGGCTGCAACAGGGCCCAGACCGGGGTTACCGAGGCGATGAAGATATAGACAAACACCGCATACAGCCACCAGGATTTGGCCACGAACACCGGAAACGCCAGCCCGGCCGCGATGCACCCGGCCAGCAGGCCGACCGCCACGGCGGCGCTGAGATAGCCGTTCGGCCGCCGGCGCTGGAGGTAAAAGCCAAGGAGCACCGCCGCCGCGATGAAGAGAATGGAGGTGGTGGCCACCGAGGCGTTGGCGGGAATGGCGGCGCCGGAGGCGGCGAAGCCGTTGAAGGTGCCGGCGACAATGTCGGCGAAAGCGGCCACCACCAGAATGGAAAACAGCCAAACAAAAGCCAGAAAAAGCTGTTTACCGGTTCGGCCGATGTAGAGCTCGATGAGGTAGCCGATAGTCTTGCCCTTGTTCTTCACCGAAGCGTAGAGGGCGGCGAAGTCCTGGACCGCGCCAAAGAAGATGCCGCCAAAAATAATCCACAACAGCACCGGCAGCCAGCCGAACATGGCGGCGATGATCGGGCCGTTGATCGGACCGGCCCCGGCGATGGAGGCGAACTGGTGGCCAAACACCACGCCCTTTCTGGCCGGGACGTAGTCGACGCCATCCCGCAGGCTGTGGGCCGGCGTAGGGGCGTCGGGATCGATGCCCCACTTGGCCGCCAGCCAGCGGCCGTAGACCAGATAGGCGACGAGAAACACCGCAAAGGAAAAACCGAGGATAGCGAGCCCGCTCATGAAATTCTCCCGATCCGGCCGAGACCGTGCCCAGTACCGCCCGCCGACAGTGCCCGTGCGCGGCCGGCGAGACGTAACATTACGGCAAAGCCGGCGGTATGGCAAGGGGGCCCGGCCTAGGCCAAAGGTCTCCCGGCACAGGGCGGAGCCGTCGGCCGGTGGGTCGCCAAGGCCGATTGTCCAATCCCGCCCGGCCCAGGAAAAAGATTCGGCGGAAAAAGCCTGCGGAATTACTTGACAAACGGGCCTACCGGTCGTATAGTACCTTGGTAGGACCAACAGACCTGAAGTAGTTTTACCCCATACCCCCTTCGTTTGGTCCGACTCCCAACCACCCGAATCCGGAACGTCGTCGCCAGGGACGTCCGTACCCGATCGCGTCTTCCGTTGGCACCGGAATTCCGTCCGCGCCATGGCGGACCCAGCGCCTTCTGCTACGGCCTAACTTTTTCGGCAGGCTGCGGGTTTTCACGAAACCTGTTTTCAGTAACGCATCTCGTCCTCGGCTCTGTCGTCCAAGGTTTCGAACGGAGCTTCGCAAACGACGCCCACGCCGTTTTTTGCAAGACCAGCCGCTCGACCTTTCCTCGGAGGCGAGACGATCAAAACTTGGAAGAAGTAGTCATCGTCAGTACCGGTCGCGCCGCCATGCCGTAGGCGTGGTGGTGCGGGACGCATTCCCCTTCCCTCAGGGAGCGAGCGATGCCCATCTGCCGTGATCAAGCCAGCACCCGTGTCCTTTTTCCCGAATCCGCCGTCCTTTTCCGGGAGGCGGTGGCCGCCGTACTGGCCGACCTCGACCGCGAGGACCCCGACCGGGCGGTGGAGGTGGCGGCCGAGTGCTGCCTGGACCTTTCCTCGAGCCTCCGCTGCTGGCGGCTGGAACCGCTGATCGCCACGGGGGATTTGGAGCGGGCGGAGGTGGAGGCGGCGGCCGAGCGTTTCGCGGCAGTGGTGCGCGGGAGAGGGTCGGCCGCGGCGGTGGCGGCGATGACCGGGGAAGGCCAAGCCATCGCCGGCAGCCGGATGCGTCAGGTGTGCGGCAAAACGGCGCAGGGCGAACTGGCCACCTACTGGGGCCACGATTACTGCACCGGGATGGACTTCTCCATACGCCGTGGCGCCCGGTTTGTCACCACCAATCCCGCCAAGATCAACCTGTTCCGCAAGGAAAACCCAGCCACTTGGGACAGGCTCCTGGCCGAGGCCAGGCGGGAGGATCCCGCCGCCCGCGGCCGCCGTCTGGTATCCGCCATG
>JAJBSZ010000325.1 GCA_020861125.1 Planctomycetota bacterium
CCTGAACGGCGCCCGGGTGGTGGTGGCGGATCTGGGTATGCGGGAGCGGGATGACCAGTTGGTGTCGGAGGGACTCCTGTTGGACCGGAATGTCGGTCGGGGAACGGCCAATTTTCGCCGCACCGCGGCGATGAGCCGCGACCAGGCGCGGCAGGCGGTGGCGGCGGGCATCGGCCTGGCTCGGGAACTGGCGGCGACGACGGACGTCTTCGGCACCGGTGAAATGGGCATCGGCAATACCTCCCCCGCCACCGCCATCGCCGCCTGTATGACCGGCAGGCCGGTCGCCAGCCTCTGCGGCGCCGGCGCCGGTTTGGACCGGGACGGTGTCGACCACAAGGCGCAGGTCATCCACGCGGCCCTGGATTTCCACCGGCCCGATCCTGCCGACGCCCTGGACATCCTGGCCAAGGTAGGCGGCTTCGAAATCGCCGGCATCGCCGGCCTCGTTCTCGGTGCCGCCGCCGAACGGAAACCGGTTCTGGTGGACGGCTTCATCTCCAGCGCCGGCGCCATGCTGGCCTGCCTCCTGTGCCCAGCCGTCCGACCCTACCTGTTTCTCTCCCACGCCAGCGCCGAACCCGGACACGCCGCCATATGCGAATGGCTCGGAGACCGGCCGCTTCTGGATCTGGCCATGCGCCTGGGCGAAGGCACCGGTGCCGCCATGGCCATGAATATCCTGGCCGCCGCCACTGCCATCCTGACGGACATGGCTACCTTTTCCGCCGCCGGAATTTCCCTGGAGGGGAATAGCGCATGAAACGCTTCGCCGCCGCCTGGCGGTTTCTCACCATCTTTCCCTGGCCGCTGCCGGCCGGGTCGGACGAGACGGCGGCATTGGCCCGATCCCCCGTGATGTTTCCGGCGGTCGGGCTGGCAGTGGGTATTGCCATCGCTGTAGCGCTGGCCGGGTGCGTGCCGCTGTTCCCCGTGTCCGTTCTCGCCGCGCTGGCCGTCCTGCTCCTTGCCGTCCCGTCTGGCGGCTTGCACCTGGACGGCCTGGCGGACTCTGCCGACGCCCTGCTGGCGCCGGGTAGGGGGCGGGAAGCGGCTCTGGCGATCATGCGGGACAGCCGCATCGGCGCCCACGGCGCCACGGCGCTGTTCCTGGTGCTCCTGATTAAATACGCCTGTTTGTCGGCGCTGCCCGCCGAGCTGATGGTGCTGACCGTGGCGGTGGCACCCACTGCCGGTCGGGCGGCCATGCTCCTGCCCATGGCGTTGCTGCCCTACGCCCGGCCACAAGGGTTGGGCGGTATTTTCCGCATTCAGGATCCCTTGGCCCTGACTGCCTTCGCCACCGGCTGGACCGCTCTGGGTCTCGGCCTGGCGTGGGGCCTCCGGGGAGGCTTGGTGGGACTGGGTGCGTGGCTGGCGGTGGTGTTGGGGTGGACCGGATTTCTCTTTCGTCGTCTGGGCGGCGCCACCGGCGACACCTACGGCGCGGGCTGCGAGTTGGCGGAGACGGCGGTGTGCCTCAGCGCCGCCTGGCTGGCGGCTTGACGGCAGGACCTTCCTGGGTCGGATGGGCATTTGTGGGCGGAAGACCGAACAAGGTTACCATCAAGGATGTGGCTATGGTTGCCGGCGTCTCGCCCGCTACCGTTTCCAACGCCCTGAATGGCCGCGTTCCCGTGCGGGAGGAGGTTCGCAGGCGCATTGACGCCGCTGTGCGCCAGTTGCGCTACGTCCCGAGCCAGGCGGGACGAATGCTCCGCACCAATACCTCCCGTACCATCGGCCTTATCGTTCCCGATCTCGCCGACGCCGTATTCCTGGAAATGGTGCGCGGTGTCGAGTCCACGGCCAAACTGTTCGACTATTCCGTCTTCCTGTGTCCGGGGGAGCGATGCGGGCCCAAGGAACAGGAATACCTGGCGATCCTGGCGGAAAAACACGCCGACGGGATTGTGCTGTTGTGGCCGCGGTTGGCCGCGGCGGAACTGACGGCGGTGGCGGCGGAACGGCCGCTGGTGATCGTAACTTCCACCGCCGGGTCATTCGAGTCGTGCGGGGTGGTGGCGATCGACCAGTACGGGGGATCCCTCGCCGCCCTGCGCTATCTCTACGACCTCGGACACCGCCGCATCGCCCTGCTGGGCGGGCCCGACCGCTGCCCGGAGACGGGACCGTCGCAGGATGCGTTCACCGCTTTTTGCTGTGAACGCGGTCTGCCGCTGGCGCCTGACTATTTGGGCCGCGGGAAGTATTCCTACCACAGCGGTCATGAAGCTATGAGCCGGTTGCTTAAATTAACCAATCCGCCCACGGCCATCCTCGCGGCCAACGACCGCTCGGCCGTGGGCGCCATCCGCGCCGCTGCCGAAAGCGGTTTGACGGTTCCGCAGGATGTTTCCGTGGTGGGTCTGGGCGATTCGGCCCTCGCCCAATACTGCCAGCCCCGCCTGACGACGGTGGCTATGCCCCAGTTCGATGCGGGACAAAAGGCGGCGAAGATCCTCCTCCGCCTCATACGGGGTGGAGCCCCGGGCGACCACCGGCTGACCCTGCCGACTTCCTTGACAATACGGGAGTCGGCCGGGCCGCCGCGGCGGGAAGGGTGACGCCGGGAAGTTGTCCCCCGGCCAGTTACAGCAGTTCGCCGTACCGCTTGATGAAGAGCTTTTTGAATACCGTCGCCAGGATCATATAAAGCACGATGGTCACCGCCAGCCAGGGGAAGAACACGTTCGGCAGCGCCGCCAGCCCGATGGCGTGGCCGAATTTGGTAAAGGGGATGACGGTGAGGACGGCGATGCCGGTGAACGTCAGGAGCGTCACCGGCCACGAGGCGCGGCTCTGGATAAACGGAATTTTGGGCGTCCGGATCATGTGGATCACC
>JAJBSZ010000328.1 GCA_020861125.1 Planctomycetota bacterium
TCGGGCAGGAGAAAGTCCAGCAGCCGGAATTTGCCGCCCGGCCATTTCAGTATGGGTCGGATGCGCGACGCCCCGGGCATGTCAGGCCTCATCTTTCCAGGCCCGTCTCATGAGATCGGTGACCGCATCCTGGGGTCTTTTCCCTTCCCACAGCACCGCCGCCACCTGCCGGGTAATGGGCATTTCCACCCCGTGCCGGTCCGCCAAACGCAGGGCGAGGGTGGTGGTGGTGACGCTTTCCGGCACGCCGTTCATCGCCGTCAGGATGTCGGCCAGCGGCCGACCTTCCGCCAGCAGGATTCCCACCTGGCGGTTGCGGCCGTGGCTGGAGATACAGGTGGTGATGAGGTCGCCCATCCCGGCCAAACCGGCGAAGGTGGCCGGGTCGCCACCCATGGCGACGCCCAGCCGCTGCATCTCCGCCAGGCCCCGGGTGGCCAGGGCCGCCAGCGCGTTGTCACCCAGTTGGAGGCCATGCAGGATGCCCGCCGCCAGGGCGATGACGTTCTTGATGGCACCCGCCACCTCCACCCCGACAATGTCGGCCGAAGCGTAGACGCGGAAGCGCCCGCCGGACAACAGGTGCTGGACCCGGCGGGCGTCATCCACCTTTGCCGCCGCCGCCACCACCGACGCCGGCAGGCCCCGGGCCACTTCCTCGGCGTGGCTGGGACCGGAAACGGCCACCACCCGATCGCATTGGAGACAACCCCGGATCACCTCCGACGGCCGCTCCAGGGTTTCGGCGTCCAGCCCTTTGGTTAGGGAGATCACCACTTTGCCCTGACCCGACCCGGCGGTCCGGGCCAGGACGGCGCGCAGAAACTTGCTGGGGACGGCAATGACCAGGAGGTCCGCTCCCGCCACCGCCGCCGCCAGATCGTCGACCAATTCCAGGTCGGCCGGGAGGGTAAAGCCAGGAAGGAACAGGCGGTTTTCCCGGCTGGACCGCATGGTTTCGAGGTAGGCCGGGTCGTGGCCCCACAGCGAGACCGGATGCCCGCCGGCGTGGAGCAGCAGCGCCATCGCCGTGCCCCAGCCGCCGTCGCCGATCACCGTCACCGTTTCCTTGTTTGCCATCTATAATCGTCCTTACACGTTTTCTCCGCCCGCAGGTCCGCCGCAGAAGGCGAGGACCTCGCGGGCGGCCCGGGCGGCGGCGTGTTCGTCGCCGAGGGTGTCCTTCAGCGCCAGGAGGCTGGCGCGCATTTTTCGGTAGTAGCGATGATCCGACAGGAGCAGGCCGATTTCA
The DNA here is from genome assembly GCA_020861125.1 of Planctomycetota bacterium. The sequence goes on from JAJBSZ010000328.1 coordinate 1,253, forward strand.
CCCGCCAAATTTTCCGGCGTGGCCTCATGCTGGATGAATTCCTTGACCAGTTTTTTTCCGGCGAGAATGTTGGGAAGCGAGATGTACGGAAGCTTGACGAACATCTTGGCGATGTGGTAGCTGGTCGCGTGTCCGGCATAGCACACCACCATGGGCTTGCCGAGAAGCGCCGCTTCCAGGGTGGTGGTGCCGCTCTTCGCCAGCACCACCGATGCCGCCGCCAGAAGCGCTTGCGATTCGCCCGGTATAAACATGGTGTTGTCCGGCAGCGGGGCGATGGCGGCAAGTTTGGCGCTGGTCCAGCCCGGCGCCAGCGCCACCGCCGCTTTGAGGTCGGGAAACCGCCGCCGCAGAAGGGCGATGGTGTGTACCATGGTTGGCCAGAGGTATTTCAGTTCCGACGTCCGGCTGCCCGGAAACACCGCCAGGACCCCTTTGTCCGGATGGCTGTGACGGTAGATGTTTTCCACGTGCAGCACCTTACTCATGTCCTTGCCGTCCACCGCCCGCAATTGGTCCAGGGTCGGGTTGCCGACGTAGACGGCGTCGACGCCGCGCTCACGGAAGAACGGCACTTCGAAGGGGAAGATGCACAGGGTGCGGGTGACGTCCCGCCGCAGGTTTTTGACCCGCCGCTCCTTCCAGGCCCAAGCCTTGGGAGCGATATAATACAGAATCGGCAGGTCGGGCCAGCGGGCGCGGGCACGTTGGGCGACCCGGAGGTGAAAACTGGGCGCGTCCACCAGTACCAGCGCGTCGGGGCGGGTGCGCTGCAGGGTGGCGAGGATGGTTTCCCCGGCCCGCTTGTAAAAAGCGAGATGGGAAAAAACCTCCCAGAAACCCATGACCGAACGGCCGCTGGTGTCCACCGCCACCTCCGCCCCGGCCTGGGCCATGACGTCGCCACCGGCCGCATCGATCCGGATTTCCGGCGCTGCGTGGCGAAGCGCCGCGACCAGATGCGATGCGTGGCGTTCCGCCGACGCTTCGGTGGTGGAGAGAAAAATCCTGGGCATTCCCTGGGGTTCTCCGGAATAACGGAATGTGCGCCCTCCGCCTGGAACGGGCGGTACGCGGCGAACGGATCCGACCATCCGCCAAGCGAAAGCACACCACAGTGTCGTTTCCGGCCGGGCAAACGCAAGAATATTTCCGTGGGCGTCGGTCAGGCGCCGCCACCGGCGGCCGGCAGCGGTCCGGCGATGGTCCGGTCGGGCAGGGCGAGAATGGTGTCGATGTTGAAGCGCATATGGTCCAGCAGGGCCTGACGGGCCCGGCGCGGCTGGCGCTTGCGGATGGCGGTGACCGCCTGTTGGTGAAACTCGATGGTCTCGCGCATGATGCGTCGCTCCGTCACCTCGGTGACGATGGTGATGGATGTGGACAATATGCTGATCAATTTCGGCGCGACGGTATTGCCTGAGGCGGCGGCGATACCGACGTGCAGCCGAAAGTCGCTGGCCGTGTGATCCTGGCCCGCGTTATGGAGTTCCTCCACTTCATCGCAGAACCCCTGGAGCTCCGTTACCGCTTCCCGCCGGGCATGCTTGGCGGCCATGGCGGCCAGCTCGGGTTCGATGATGGTGCGG
>JAJBSZ010000006.1 GCA_020861125.1 Planctomycetota bacterium
ACACTATATGGCACACTTTTCCCTATGTCAAGGGTAAAAATAAAATAAATTAATCCGTTCTTTGGGTATTACCCATGGCAACGGGTGGTGGCGGGGCGGTGTGGGTAAAGCCCTCGCCAGAGAATAGCGTGTGATGGTTGTGCAACAAACAACAAAAATTGTCGATATTTTAATAAAATGGTTGACAACGAAAAACTGTCGGGTACACTAACGGTCATACGGAAATCCCTTCAGGATATTGCATGGCCGCTGCCACGATAAACAGTATGGAGCGCACCACCGCCGTGGCGAATCTGGTTGACGCCTTGCGGCGTAAGATCCTCCTGCAGGAGCTAAAGGACGGCGAAGCCATCACCGAAAATGCCATCGCTGGCGAATACGGTTTGTCCCGGGGCACGGTGCGCACCGCCTTGCAGGCGCTGGAGGGGGAGGGCGTGATCGCCACCCTGCCCAGCGGCCGGAAAATGGTGGTGGGAGTGACCGAAAAATTTATCCATGATATTTACCATACTCGCATGGTGGTGGAATGCGAGGCCGCCCGCCAGATTCTCGGGATGAAGCAGGTGGATTTCGCCGAGATTGCCAGCATGGTTAGCTGCTTCCAGGGTGTGGCGGAGGCGCCCATCGCCGTCATGCGCGACGAACGGACCCGGGTTAATATGCAATTCCACCGCGCATTGGTCCGCATGAGCCGGAACCGGCCGCTCTTCCAATGCTGGAATGCCATCAGCCCCATGCTGGGCGCCCTCATAAAATTTAATTCCGACACCCTGGTACCGGAAACCCACGTGGACGATTACGTGGTGTCCCACACGAAGATTGTGGAAATGTTCCTGGCCCACAACCCGGAACTCATCGCCTATCTCGAATACCATACGTTTGAAGCGGCCTACAAGGATACTCTGGCCGGCTTCACGGCAGTGCGGCGTTCCGAATAAAATCTCCTGGCGGTGACGGCGCGGCATTTTCTCCCTGGAGGGGGCGATCCCGGCACGTTCACGGCGCGCGCCGCCGAGGCCATTCCAATTCCCGAAAATGGTACCACCGCCCGCCCTGGCAGTCCGTCCTTGGCGGTCCGGTTGGATCATGTCCCAACGGACGGAGGACGGTATGAAAATCCTGCGCTGGCTGGACCGACACGCCGAGGAAAGCGTGATGATCGGCCTGGTGGCGGCCATGGTGACGCTGATGAGCGTACAGATATTCATGCGCTACGCTCTGGCGGCATCGCTCTCCTGGCCCGAGGAACTGATCCGCTACCTCTTCATCTGGTTTGTTTTCATGGGCGTAAGCTATGGGGTGCGGGAAAACATCCACCTCCGGGTGGACCTGCTGGAGTATCTCCTGCCGCGGGCCAAGCCGTATCTCAATGTGGTGCAGAATCTGATCTTTCTCGCCTTCTGCCTCTACCTGTTCCGGCCGGGCTGGACGGCGGTGCGCTCGCTGGTGCGGAGCGGTCAGACCAGTGCCGCCATGGATCTTCCGATGTACCTGGTGTACGCCTCGTTGTTGGTGGGGCTTTCCCTGGCAGTGGTCCGCATGGCACAGAAATGCGTTTTCGCCGTCCTGGCCCTGCGGGCCCACCGGCGCTCCGCCGGCGTGGCGACGGAGGACGGACAATGAGTATCGGGGTCGTCTTTGTCGTATTCGTCCTGTTCCTGGTCCTGGGGGTCCCCATAGGCGTCGCGGTGGGTGCGGCAGCGCTGTCCGCCTCCATCTTCAATCCCGGCCTGCCGGCCCACGCCGGGTTTGTGTTTCGTAACATGATTACCGCCCTCGACGTCTATTCCTTGCTGGCCGTGCCGATGTTCATCCTCTCCGGCTGCATCATGGCCCAGGGCGGGATCTCCAAGAAGATTTTCGACTTTTTCGCCTTCTTCATCGGCGGCAAGACCGCTGGTATGCCCATCGCCGTTATCGTCACCTGCCTGTTCTACGGGGCGATTTCCGGGTCCGGTCCGGCGACAGTTGCCGCCATCGGCTCCATGTCCATACCGCTTCTGGCCAAGCTCGGCTACGATCGCCGCTTCGCCACGGCGATGGTGGCGGTGGCCGGCGGTCTGGGCGTCATCATCCCGCCGAGCATTCCCTTTATCATGTATGGCCTGTCCGCCAACGAATCGGTGGGAGCCCTCTTTCTCGCCGGCGTCGTCCCCGGCGTTCTTATCGGCTGCTGCCTGATGCTTTATGCCTACTACTACTGCCGCACCCGGGGCGAGGACAAGTCCCTGTTGCTGGAAAATACCCGGCGGCTCCGCGAGCGGGGATTCGCCGGGATTTTCCTAAACAGCTTCTTCGCCCTGCTGACGCCGGTCATCATCCTGGGCGGCATCTACGGCGGGGTGGTCACGCCCACCGAGGCGGCGGCGGTGTCGGTGGTGTATGCCTTGGCCATCAGCATGGTCTGGTACCGTTCCTTTGGCCCCGCCGACCTCTGGTCGGCACTCCGGGACACCGCCCGCACCGCCGCGCCGGTAATGCTCGTGGTGTCCACCGCCACCGTGTTCGGCCGGGTACTAACCATGATGCAGGCGCCGCAGACCATCGCCGCTATTATCACCGCCAGCATCGCCAGCAAGGTGGTGCTGCTGGTGGTCATCAACCTGTTCCTGCTGTTCGTCGGCATGATCATGGACACCACGCCGGCCATCCTGATTTTGGTGCCCATTTTCCTGCCCATTGCCACCGGCTTCGGCATCGACCCGATCCACTTTGGCGTGATCATGGTGGTCAACCTGGCCATCGGCTTTGTCACGCCGCCGATCCGCGTCACCCGGTTCGTCGCCAGTTACCTCCCAGGAAGAACCGTGCTGACCCTCGCCCGGCGGGAGCAGCAGG
>JAJBSZ010000097.1 GCA_020861125.1 Planctomycetota bacterium
CATGAAGGCGGCTCGGGCGACGGTGGCAGCGTTCGACGGGTAGCAGAGAAAACCACCACCACCTGAAAGCCATAGAAAAACCCTCCCGCATTTCGGGAGGGTTTTTCTATGATGGTATTACCAGTTGGTGCTAATTTCGCGACCGGTTACCACCGCCTAATAATCCCAGGCGCATCGCCCAATAGAGCAGTGTAAGGAGCGATGTGATGGCGGCGGCGATATAGGTGAAGGCGGCGGCGGACAGCACGCGCGTCACGCCCTGCGCCTCCATGCCGGTGACGATGCCGTGGGAAATCAGGGCGTTCCGGGACCGCACCGAAGCGTTGATTTCCACCGGCAGGGTGATCAATTGAAACAGGAACGTCACTCCGAAGAGGATGACGCCGATCTTGGCCAAACCAAACGCTTGAAAGACGAACCCGATAAGAATGAGCGGAATCGCCAGTTTGCTGCCGATGCCGGTGGGAACCACCAGCAGGTTGCGCAAGGCCAGCGGCGCGTAGTGCTGGGCGTGCTGCAGGGCGTGGCCGGCTTCGTGGCAAGCCACCCCCACCGCCGCCACGCTGCGGCCGTCATAGACATCGGGAGAAAGGTTGATCAGTTTTCTGCGCGGATCGAAGTGGTCGGACAGCATGCCGCCCTGCAGGCGGTTGATGGTGACATCGTGGATGCCTTCGGATTCGAGCATCAGGCGCGCCGCTTCGGCTCCGGTCATATTGCGGCTGTTGCCGACTTTACTGTATTTTCTGAACGCTGACGTGATCCAGGCCTGGGCCAGGAGGGAAAGACCCATGGTGACAACAAACACGACCATATACAAAGGATCATACATCAACGGCATTCCGGTGGTAACCATGAATAACCTCCCCATCGGTGAAACAAGAAAAACGGCGCCGGCGGCGCCGTACGGAACCATCCACATTACACTGTCGATGTACCCGGCCGTTTCCCTTGCCCTGGCCTGCTACCGCCTGCGCTGAATGCAAATGGGTGAAATATATTGAATAACCTGAATGGAAACCCTTTGTAGTCGTTTATTTAGCGGAAACCGTTTTGCCGATTTCGATACGCCGGGAGTCGGTGAGCGGCATGAAATTGGCAAATCCGGCCAAACGCAGGGCGTTCAGTACCGCGCCATGGGCGATGACGGAAATCTCCTTGTGACAGCTCTTGGCTTGAAAGAATGCCGCGGCCATCATGCCGATGTACGTCGAAGTAATCCGATCGATCCGTGAAAGGTCTATGGTCAAATCGGTTTGGGGACAGGAAACCAGTTCGCTGCAAGCGCGATCGAACGTCACGTCGTAGTCGTAATCCAGTTCTTTATAGATGGTGAGTACGCCATCTTTCAATACGTAGTCGGGAGCCATGGAATCGCCCCTTTGCTTGTGAATGAAGCCACCCGGGATTCTCCCCTCTATTATAGTGTATACCACTCCGCCGGGAAACTTCCCCAAAAAATGGGAAAATCCGCGACTTATTTCGGGGGCGCAATGGCGTCCGGAGGTCCAGTACGGGCACTAGGGATGTTATCCTTCCGCCAAGAGTGCGGCGCCCAAAGCGCCGGTAAACTGGGGCAGGGATGCCCGGACCACCGGCACACCGGCGTAATGCTCGATCGCTTGACGGAGGGTTTCGTTCTGGGCCACACCGCCGGTGAAGTGGATGGGGCAGGCCGCGCCGACCTGACTGACGAGCAGGCATACCCGCCGGGCGATGGCGCGGTGCACCGCACGCAACGCTTCCACCGGCGATACGCCCCGGGCGTTCAGGCCCACGAGTTCGGATTCGGCGAATACCACGCAGGTGGAACTGATCTCGAACGGTTGCGTTGCGGGACCCACTTCGGCGCCGCCGCAGAAAGCCGACAGTTCGGCCACCTCCAGCGCGTAACGCCGGGCGGCCACCTCGAGGAAACAGCCGGTGCCGGCAGCGCAGCGGTCGTTCATCGCAAAGTCTTCGACATTGCCCGCCGGGCCGAGGCGGATGGCTTTGGCGTCCTGACCGCCGATATCGAGAATGGCGCCGGCGTCGGGATGCAGGTGGCGCACGCCGCGGGCGTGGCAGGTGATCTCCGTTACCCGGCGGCCGGCGCCAGCGGCCTGGGCCCGGCCGTAGCCGGTTGCCACCACCCGCAGGCGGTCCAGACCGAATTCGTCCCGCAGGGTGGATTCCAGTCCGGCCGCCGTTTCCTGCGGTGGGCGGTGGGAGGCTTCCAACCGGGTGGCGGCAATGGCGCCGTCCGGCGACAGCAGAACCGCCTTGGCGGCGGTGGAGCCGAGGTCGAGACCCAGCCGCCAGAACCCGTCCGGGCCGGCCGGCGGTTCCTGGAGATCGCCATGGTCAGGCATGACGACCACTTCCGTTTCGCGAGATTCCATCCGGCGTCAGGCGCCGGGTTGTCTGGGCCATGGGGGTTATTCCACCATTGATTCCGTTACCCGCACCTCCCCGGTTTGGTTGACCTCGAAGTCCAGCCGCCGGAACGCGCCGCCGGCGTCGGGTTGCGGGATGAGCATGACGGCGCGGACGCCGGCGCTGAACAGGCCGAGGGCCTGGTCCTGGAAAAATCGCCGGCCGTCCTCCGGACCGAGGACGCACAGGGTGGTCGCGAGGGCGTCGGCAGCCATGCAGGAGCCGGGATAAATGACGGTGACGCCGGCCACCCCCTCCCGCAACGGTTGGCAGGACCGGGGGTCGATTATGTGTTCGTAACGCTCGCCATTATAGAGGAAAAAGCTTTCGTAATCTCCGGAGGTGGCGACGCCAAAGTCGACGTCCGCTTCCGGATTCGGCGAGGCGGGGAGGGCCACGCTGTCGATGACGCTGGCGGGGCGG
>JAJBSZ010000451.1 GCA_020861125.1 Planctomycetota bacterium
CCTGCCCGCCTTGGATCAGCTAGCCCGCCTGTCGGCGGAAGTGGACCAGGCAGTCCATTTCGCCCGGACCATTCTCGGTCGCGACGACGCCGACGACGGCGGCGAGGCGGAGCTGGAGGCGCTGGCCCGCCGGGCGGAAGCGGATATCACGCCCCACCGTGCCATGGCCCAGGCAGCGGTGGCGCTGATCGACGATGCCCGGGGTGAGGCCGACGATCTCCTGCGTCTCAGGGTAGAGGTCTTCGGCCGGCTGCAGTCGGAAATGCGACGCGGCCGCACCAATCCCGGCACGCGTCTGGCGTGGGCCATGCTGCGCATGGCGTTCGACGACGAAGATATGGCCATCGATCCCGGCCAGTTCCGCTTCGACTCGGGCAAGGCCCGCATCGCCTTCACCTCGGGCGAAATTCCGGTGGTGATGGAAATGGGGGAAGCGGACTACGAAACCCGTATCGTCGCCGTCGTGGACGGCTACCGGTACACCGCCGGCTGGACGTTCCTGTTCCACAAACCGCTGGAATGGATGGTGGAAATGGCAGCCGCGATGCGCCTGGCTGGCGTTCCCCGACAAACTGGCCAGGAATGGGAGATCCTCGAGGGGCCGGAAGGACCGTTGGCCCTGGCCGCAGCCAACCGGGAAACGACGGGGACGGGCGACCGCCAGGACGCGGACCGGCAGGTTTTCTACGCCGGGTCCCTCCGGCCGGTCACGACCTGGCCCGTGGCGGAAGGGGCGCGGGAGGTGGTGGCGGAGTTCCGTCAGACCGCCATGCGGTTGCATGACCGGGTCATGGCGGACGAATCCGTTCCCCTCGCCCTGCGCCAGGCCCTGAAGCCGGTCCTGATGGGAACGTACCAGCAGCCGGATCCCCGGGACTATTTCGACAGCGACTTCTGCCGACGCCTGATCGAAGCCGATTATCTGGAAACCTTCATCCGCCCCATGCCGCCGGGAATTCGGGAAGAACTCGACGCCTACCGCGAGGTTCTGGGCCGGCTGGAAGCTGGCTACGACGACTTTTCCTTCACCACCGACGAAGGCTGGACCATCTTTGCCGTCACCCGGCTCGACGCCGATTTCACCGGTGACGGGCGAGCGAGCGATCAGGACCCGGAAACGGGGGAATCCCGGCCCCGGTATACGTGGAGACGGGAGGAGACGGACGCCACGGTGTTCTTTTCTCCGATGCCGTCACGGTTTGTGTACGCCTTCATGCTGGCCGAAGAGTACCCCGGCCGTCACCGGATACCGCCGACCGGGCGCCCGGCGCGGACCGAGGTGTGGCATGCCAGCCTCGGCCTCATCGCTTCCTACGATGACGGAGCCGATCGGGCGGAAGGCAGTGAGGAATTGTGGAGCGCCGCCATCGCTCGCGATCTCGGCGGCCGCCACGATTCCGCCAGCGGCCAGCCTGGCTGGAATTTCCCGCTGCACGTCCTCCAGCGTGACGACCAGGGGGATCCGGTGGTTTTGGCCACCCTCACCGGGACCGTCAAGAGCCCCGACTTTTCCGCCATTGCGGAGGAGGAAGAAAGACGGCAGGCCGAGGACGACTGGCTCGACACCACCGCCGCCACCCTCGCCACCCCGGGGGAACTGGGCCTGATTTTCCACCAGTTTTTCCGCTATTGTTCCGACTCCCCGCTGCCGGAGATGCCCAACCTCATCGGCAGCCATTACGGTCTGTCTGACACCCACCAAACCGTATACGAGTCCCTGGAACGGCGCTGGGTCGGCCGGCTGATCGGCGACTGCGACGATCTTGCCGAGGTTTTTCAGGTGCTCACCCGGCGCCAAGGAAAACTCAGCCACGTCATGCAACTCCCCGGCCATGCCGCCTGCGGGTATGCCGAACGGACTGAGGAAGACACCTACCGGTTCGTGATCCTGCAAACCGGGCCGGTGATGCAGTTCACCGCCCCCACCCTGTGGGAGGCGGTGGAAATGGCCTACCGCTCCTTCGACCGGGGCGAGGGGGTGACCCACATGACCATGGACGCGGTGCCGCTCCTCCTCCGTTTCGCCAACGAGGACACCCGGACCCCGTTTGTCCTGTCATCCCGCATCTACGAGGATCCGGATTACGCCGAGACCATGATTCAGGTCCAGGCCTTCTGGCACGAGCACGTCTATTCCGCCGCCATCAAAACCATGGAAGCGCTGGTGGCGGAGGACCAGGAAATCGGCAATATCAAGGAGCTCGGCAGCCTTTACGAACGGGTCGGGTTTTACGACAAATCGGCTGAAATGCGCTATCGGGAATTGGATATGGTCCGGGAGCAACCGACGGCGGCCATCTCTACCCTCTTGGAGATCGTCCAGCTCCACGTCCAGGAAAAGGATCGCGACAAAGCCCTGGCCGCCCTGGGTGAGATGGAGACGATTATGCGGGACATGGTGGATCGCGAGGACCTGCCTGAGTTCTACAATGCCATGTCTTTTCGTTCCTTCTGGGCGGTACACCTCTCCCGCCTGGGCTTCCCCGCCCGGGCGTGGGACCTAATCAAATATGACGTCGCCATAACCAAGCGGCATATGGGACGGATCTCCGACCCCATCCTCCGGACCCTGGTATTCATGTATGATCGCATGTGCGCGCAACGGGACGACGGCGAGGACTCCGACGCCGATGCCGCCAAAGCCAGGCTGGAGGTGCGGCGGGAACTGGAGGAGGCGTTCGGCCGCGGCTACTTCAAGGACGACGACGCGTACAACAATATCATCGGCCGCTACTTCACCCTCGGCCGGTTTGCCGTCTCCGATATCGGGCGGGAAACGGGTATTGCGCGGCTGCAGGCCGACGGCCCTTATGCCACCGAGC
>JAJBSZ010000369.1 GCA_020861125.1 Planctomycetota bacterium
CCTCAGTATCGTGCTGTGCCTGGTATTCGGCGCGCTTGAACCGCGTTTCCTGAGCGGCGAAAATTTCATCAACATTTTCCGCCAGGCCAGCATCATGGGCATTCTCGCCATCGGCCTTACTTTCGTGGTGGTGGCTGGCGAAATCGACATGTCGTTCGGCGCAAACTCCAGCCTGGCGGCGGTGCTGTCCCTGATCCTGGTCATCAAACAGGTGAACGTGGTGTTGATTTGGGCAATTATCCTGGTCGTCGCGCTGGTTGTCGGCTACATCAATTCGATAATTGTCCTGCGGCTCAAGGTTCCAGCCCTTCTCGGCACTATCGGCTCGTGGCTGACCATCGGCGGCATCGTCGCCTGGATGGCCAACGGCGCGACGGTGTGGACATCCAAATACCCGCCCATCTTCGAAGTGCTGGGGCGCGGCAGGGTGCTGGGGGTTATCCCGGTACCGGTGGTGACGCTGATCGTCGTCTCCTTCCTCGGCGTCATGTTCCTTGAACACACCGTGCTGGGCAGGTATTTCTACGCGGTTGGCGGCAACGCCAACGCAGCCACCCACGCCGGCATCTCCACCCACCGGGTCAAAACCACCGCCTTCTTGTTTATGGGCCTTCTCGCCGGCATAGCCGGGTTGACCATGTCGTCGATGTTCAGCTCCGCCACCCCGACGGTTGGGCAGCAGTTCTTCTTCACCGCCATCATCGCCGTCTACCTTGGCTCCATCTTCCTCAAGGACGGCGTTCCCAACCTGTGGGGAACGGTGGTCGCCTCCCTGTTCCTCGCCATCATCTCCAACGGGTTCAACATGATTGGCCTGATGTATTGGCACGAACAGACGGCGCAGGGCGTGTTGATGATCATCGCCATCAGCATGATCACCTTTGTCAGCAGGAAAAACGTCAATATCAAGGTGTGATTCCACTTGAGAACATGGCGTCGACCCGGACGACTCCCCCGGCAGGATTCGGCGAGGCAGTTGTCGCCCGACGCCATTGTCACGGAAGAATCTCATGGCTCCCGATCCGACAAAACCGGAACAATCGATCTACCTCGGCATCGATGTCGGGACCACCGGCGTCAAGGTGGCGCTGGTCGGCGGAACCGGGAAAATTCTCGGCATAAAGATTCTGCCGCACGAGACCAGCCACCCCCACCCCGGTTGGGCCGAACAGGATCCGAACCAATGGTGGAACTCCATCGTCCACGGGGTGACCGGGCTGCTGGCCGACGCCAACGCCGACGAAACCTGCGTGCGGGCGATGGCTGTCAGTTCAATGACGCCGTGCCTGCTTGGCGTCGATTCCTATGGCGAAGCGTTTATCGCCCATACCTGGGCGGATCAGCGCGCGGTGGCGGAAGCGCAGCAAATCCGCGACCGCGTCGGCGATGCCAGAATGCTGGAATTGTGCGGCAACGCGTCGAAAGCGGTTTATCTGGCGCCAAAAATCATGTGGCTGAAAAAACACATGCCGGACGTGTACAAGCATACCAAGCACTTTCTCAGCCCTGCCGCCTATATCGGCTATCGCCTGACCGGCGTGGCTGTCACCACCCGCTCCGACAGCGAAATCACCCTGCTCCACGACAAACGGACCGGCATGGTGGTGGATGAACTGTGCGACGCGTTCGGAATCGATGCGGAAAAAATCCCGCCGACCCGCAACTCGGACCAGTTGCTTGGCGCTTTGATTGAAAAAGCGGCGACCGAACTGTGCCTGCCGCCCGGCACGCCGGTGGCGGTGGGCGGCCACGATTCCCCTGCCTCGGCCTACGCCCTCGGCGTCACCGAGCCGGGCGACATGTTCCTCGATGTCGGCAACGCGGCCAACCTGGGCCGTTGCGTCGCCGAACCGGTTACCTGCCAGAACGGCGATCTGTATCACCACGCGGTCGGCGATGCCTGGATATTGCAGGTCTACGCGGCCGCTATCGGCAGTTCGCTCCGCTGGTACGCTGAGCAATTCGGCGGGGTGGAAGCGGCGTGGGCGGCGATATCCGGGCAAGATCAATTCGATCTTCTTTGCCAAGAGGCGGCGCAATCGCCACCCGGAGCCAACGGCGTCGTGTTCCTTCCTTATCTTCAAGGCACCCAGAGCAATCCGGACGCGACCGGTTCGTTCCACAATATCCGCAGCTCCACCACCAGGCGCGATATGGCCAGGGCGGTGCTGGAAGGGTGCGCCTTCCAGGTGCGGCGCAACCTGGACAGGATCGAGGATCAGGCCGGCGATTCGCAGCGGCGCATTTATCTGGGCGGCGGCGGGTCGAAAAACGATATCTGGAACAACATCTTCGCCGACATTCTCAACCGGGAAATCGCGGTGTCGGCGGTGCGCGATGCAGCCGTCACCGGCGCGGCCATGCTGGCGGCGCTGGCGGTGGGGGAATCCATACCCCACCACCGGGTGCAGACAACCTATCAGCCTAAACCCGAAAACAGGGATATCTACGAGACCCGCTACCGGGAATTTCTCAAACTTTCCAGTAATGTCTGATTTTATGCCGTAACAGAGGCGTTTTTCGAAAAGGAGCAGGTGAATGAAATGTCTGGTTGTCGGCGATCTGTTTATCCCCGCCGCAGTCATGCGGGAAAAATTGCCGGCCGGCATGTTCGATTCGGTCGAAATGCTTGAATGGGGCGGCGAGGATCGCTCCGCCATGCGCAATAAAATCCGCAATATTGAGACCGGCGGCTACGCTGCCGAGCCACCGGCCGAATCGATGGCGGAAGCGATACGCGATTGCGACGCAATCATGCTCCATATGTGCCCGGTGCCGACCGCGATTATCGAGGCAGCGCCGAAGCTGCGCC
>JAJBSZ010000061.1 GCA_020861125.1 Planctomycetota bacterium
TTCCCCGTCCGTTCCCCCCCCGCCGAGAATTTTCCTACTATTGCCTGTCTCTCTCCCGGGCCCACACTTCCGCCGCTTTACAACAATTCGCCGTACCGGCGGATGAATATGCGTTTGAAAATAGTCACCAGCAGCATGTACCCAAGCACGGTCAGCGCCAGCCAGCCGAAAAAGGATTCGGGCAGCGGCGCCAGGCCGATAAGGGCGCCGAAGCGGGTAAAGGGAATGGCGGTGAGGACGGCGATGCCGGCGAGACTCAGGGACATGACCGGCCACGAGGCCCAGCTCTGGATGAAGGGAATCTTGGGCGTGCGGATCATGTGAACGACCAGGGATTGGGTCCACATCGATTCCACAAACCAACCTGCCTGGAACAGGGCGATGAAATAGGCCTTGGTGGCGGGGTCGGTGATTTCCTTGTAGGTCAGGCCGCCGCACAGCATGGGGCATATATGGTAATACAGGAGCAGATAGGTCGTGATGTCGAACACCGAGCTGGTGGGTCCGAACCAGACCATAAACCGGCCGATGGAGGAGGCGTCCCATTTGCGCGGCGTCCGCAGGTATTCCGCGTCGACGTTGTCCCAGGGAATGGCGGTGCAGGAGATGTCGTAGATCAGGTTGAGAAGCAGCAGGTGGATACTCAGCATCGGCAAGAACGGCAGAAACGCGCTGGCGATGAGCACCGAGAACATATTGCCGAAGTTGGAGCTGGCGGTCATCTTGATATATTTGATCATGTTGGCGTATGTTTTCCGGCCCTCCTCGATGCCTTTTTCCAGCACCATCAGATCTTTTTCCAGGAGGATGACCGCCGCCGATTCCTTGGCGATATCCACCGCCGTGTCCACGGAGATGCCGACGTCCGACGCTTTCATGCCGGCGGCGTCGTTGATGCCGTCGCCCATATAGCCCACGGCATGGCCGCGGTCGCGGAGGACGGTGATGACCCGCGCCTTCTGCCCGGGCGACAGTTTGGCGAAAATGTTGTTCGCTTCCGCCTGATCCGCCAGTTCCGCGTCGGTCATGGTGTCGACGTCGGTGCCGAGGACGATGGCGTCAGATTCGATGCCGACCTGACGGCAGACGCTCCGGGCAACCTTGTCATTGTCGCCGGTGAGCACCTTGACCACCACGCCGTGCTCGGCCAAGGCGGTGACGGCCTTGCCGGCGGAATCCTTGGGCGGATCCAGAAACGCGAGAAAGCCCATCAGCACCATGTCGGTTTCATCGGCGATGGAAAATGCTCCGGCCGGCCTCGGATCGGTTTTCTGGGCGATACCCAGAACCCGAAATCCGTCGGCATTGTACTCGTCCACCTGTTCCGTGACCTGTTGCCGCAGCTCCTCCGTCAGCGGCACCACACCGCCGTCGTATTCCACCTGGCTGCAGGCCTCGAGCATTTCCTCGATGGCGCCCTTGGTGATCATGTGGGTCCGGCCGCTCTTGTGTTTCACCACCACGCTCATGCGCCGCCGGGTAAAGTCGAAGGGGATCTCGTCCACCTTGGTGTAGGTGCCGGCGATGTCCCGCAGGGACTCTTTGCGGCCGCCTTCTTCGATGGTGCGGTTGATGATGGCGACGTCCATGAGGTTCTTGAGGCCGGTTTGGTAGAAGCTGTTGAGAAAGGCGTAGCGGAGGACGCGGTCGTCCTCCTCGCCGCAGACGTTGAGATGGTATTCCAGTACCACCCGGTCCTGGGTCAGGGTGCCCGTCTTGTCGGTGCAGAGGACGTCGATGTATCCGAGGTTCTGGATGGAGTTCAAATTCTTGATAACGGTCTTTTCCCGGGACATGGCCACCGCGCCCTTGGCTAGACAAGTGGTGACGATCATCGGCAGCATCTCCGGCGTGAGGCCCACCGCCACCGAGATGGCGAACGTGAGGGCGTGGAGCCAGTTGCCTTTGGTGGCGGCGTTGATGACGAACACCAGGGGTACCATCACCAGCATGAACCGGATCAGAACCCAGGAGACGGAGTTAACTCCCTTCTCAAAACTTGTGGGCGGCGGCTTGCCTTCGATACTCTTGGCCATGCCACCGAAAATGGTATCGTCCCCCACCGCCAGCACCATGGCCTTGGCGCTGCCGCTGACGACGTTGGTGCCCATGAAGGCGAGGTTGGGATATTCGGTCAGGGTGAATCGGTCGCCGTCGGCGACGGTGGTCGGCAATTTCTCCACCGGTTCGCTTTCGCCGGTGAGGGAGGACTGGCTGACGAACAGGTCCTTGGCCGACAGCAGCCGTACGTCGGCCGGTAGCATGTCTCCGGCGGAAATGTGGACGATGTCCCCCACCACCACCTCCTCCAGGGGAATTTCGCCCGGGTCGTCGGTCATGCGTTCCACGTTGGTGGTGGTGTGAATGAGCTTCAGCAGATCCTCGGCCGCATTGCCGCTGCGGGTTTCCTGCACGAACCGCAATACGCCGGACACCAGGACCATGGCCAGGATGATGATCACGGTCATGATATCCTCGATGTCGGGTTCACCGACAATGATGTCGGAGAAGACGGTGACCACCGCCAGGCCGAAGAGGATTACGGTGAAAGGATTGACGAAGGCGGCGACCAGCCGCTGCCAGACGGTTTCCTTCTGGCCGTGGGACACGACGTTCTCGCCGTAGCGATCGCGTGAGGCTTCCACCTGGTCGCCGGTGAGACCGTTGGCGGAGGAATCGTAGGCGGCGAAGAGTTCCTCCGGACTTTCGGCGGCGGCCTGCCGCAGACGCCCGGCGACGACGGCCGCCTGTCTGTCCGGAACCTGAGCACCCGTTGCGCCGCCGTCCATTGCCGTTCTCCCGTATCGGAC
>JAJBSZ010000254.1 GCA_020861125.1 Planctomycetota bacterium
GCGCTGGAACACTACCTGTCGAACAAGGCGGGGCGGCTGCTGGACTGATTCTCCGCCGGTCGCGGCAGCAGGAATATCCAGGCGAGGAGGGCGAGGAAACAGGCGACGCCGACGCCGATCTTCACCAGATTGAGGCTGAGGGCATGGGCCTGGCTGAATCCGCCTTCGATACCGCCGGCGAGGAGCAACAGCAGGCCGCAGCCGGCGATCACCGCCAGGTAATCCCGTTTGCATGCGGTGACGGTGCGCCAGACCCCGCCGCCGCCGACCTGAGCCCGGGCAAGCATCAGGCCGGCCAGGCCGGCGAACAACATGGCCGGGATTTCCAATGAGGCGTGCGGCCCGACCCACGCCAGCAGGAACTCGAGGGCGCCGTCCGCGGCATAGAGCATGAACACGCAGCCGAGAATGACGCCGTTGGCGAACAGGATGGCCACGGTGCCGACGCCGAAGGTGAGGCCAAAGGCAAGGCAGAGCAGGGCCACCCGGAGGTTGTGGGCGAAGAGGTGGAGGGAAAAGGCGACGCTTGTCACCGGATCCAGCCGGGTGCCGTAGCGTCTGGCCGCGTCCTGGGACGGCGCTTGATCGAGAAGGTTGGGAAAGGGGGCGAGGAAGGTTTCCGCCGCCTCCGGCTCCAACCACGCCATCGCCGCGCCGAACACGCCGCCGCCGGCGAAGATCGCCGCCACCAGGAAGAGGAGCCGCAGCTCCCGGATGACGACGGCGGGGAAGTCATAACGGAGGAGGCGGTAGAGCCCGGCCAGGAGCCGGTGATCCGCCGGCGGTGTCAGCCGGCTGTGGGCCCGTGCCACCAGATCTTCCAGATACTCCAGCAGGACCGGATTGCCGGTGTGGGTCTGCATGAAGGCGAGATCGCTCGCGGCCAGTCGGTACAGCCGGTAGAGCTCGTCCGTCTCGCGGCCGCCCAGCGGTCCGTCGGCGTCGACCTGGCGCAGCAGGTCGTCCAGACGCCGCCAGCGCGGCCGTCGGTCGGCATGGAACTGGAAAAGTTTTGCCATGGAAAGCCCCGGAAGTTTGGCGCGGCACAGCGCCCCGGGGCCATTATCAGCAAGGATGACGCCGTGCGTCAATTGAAAATAACCACGCCGGATCACGTGGTGTTCCATCGCCCGGTGGCGGGATTATCCACCCGCGCCGCCGCCTGGTTCCTGGACCAGGGACTCCTCGCCGTAGTCAAGGTGGGCCTGCTGGTGGTCTGCTCGTGGTTCGGCTCCCTTGGTCTCGGGGTGCTCCTGCCCCTGATACTCCTCCTGGACGGCGCCTATTTCAGCTACTTCGAATGGCGGCGGCAGGGGCAGACGCCGGGCAAACGGGCGCTCCGTCTGCGGGTGGCGACGGTGACCGGCGCCCGCCTCACCGGCTACGAGGCGGTGCTCCGCAACGTGCTCCGTCTGGTGGACAACCTGCCGGTATTGATGCTGGCTGGCGGCGTGGTGGCGTTTTTCGATCCGCTGGGCCGGCGTTTGGGCGATCTGGCGGCGGGTACGGTGGTGATCCGAGAAAAGGCAAACGGCACCGCGCCCCCCGCCGTGGAGAAAACCCGGCCCAATACCCTGCAGGAAAACGCGGCCTGCCGGCGGCGGATACTCGCCCGGGCCACCAGGGATGACCGCGACATCGCCTTCGACCTCATGTGGCGACGGGACGCCCTGCGGCCGGAGTCGCGGGAGGAATTGTTCGCCCTGGTGGCGGCGGCATTTCGCCAGCGCTTTTCGTTGCCCGAAAACGACGCCCTGTCCGACGAACAGCTGGTGCTGGATGTCGCCCTGATCCTGGCCGATCGCGAGGACGAGCGCCGGTCCGGCTAATCGGTTGGCGGCGTCGGGAGAGCCTCCATCTCCGGATCGCCGCCGGCGTCGGCGCCCTGCCATTGCCGGGGCGGGACGCCCTGTTCCCGGGCCACGTGGTCGACGATGGCCTGGACGAAGGCGTCCGCCTTTTTGCGGGACAGGCCGTACACCCGGAACCGGATTTTGCCGCAGCGGCCGTCGATGGCGATCACCGTCCGTTGCCGCAGCACGATGGTCAGCGGGAAGAAAACCACCAGCGCGGTCAGGGCGGCGGTGAGGAGGGGACGGGTAAAGGTTGCGACGGAGTAGGCACCGATGCCGCCGAGGAGGATCACCAGAAACACCACAAAGGTCGGCAACACCCGACCGTGGTCGACCCGGCCCATGTCGGCGTAGCGGATCCGGCGAATGCCGTCCTGTGCCAACCCCGGTTGCAGGATCACCAGGGCCTCGGGCAGGACATGGATTTCCGAGGTTTCGAACCAGCCGCTATGGTGCAGCGTGGGATGCGGCATAGGTAGGTACCTTTCAGACAGCTACGACTATTAGGTACACCGTAACGGTGAGGCCGACCGCCGCCACCACGACGGTCACGGCAAAGGGCAGCCAGACCCGCCACGGCGCTACCACCTGGGCAAACAGCGGGTGGCTGCGCCGCAGGTTCATGGCCTTGATCAGCCAGGGCAGGGACAGGAGCACTGCGGCCAGCGACAGTACCGGCGACAGCACCAGCAGCAGCAGGAGCACCCGATCCGGCCGCGGCAGGCGGGGGGCGAAGAACGCATC
The DNA here is from genome assembly GCA_020861125.1 of Planctomycetota bacterium. The sequence goes on from JAJBSZ010000254.1 coordinate 2,598, forward strand.
CGCCACTTCCGGGCCGCCGTGATCCAGATACTGCACGCTGTAGTCTTTCCCTTCCAGGCTCACCCGGCACAGGGAGCAGATAAAGTCACCGGTTCCGGCGCAGACAGCCACCGCCTTTTTTCCCGGGTGGTGGGCGCAGACGGCGTCCGCCAGGCCCGCCGGTTCGGCCGGCGCCTCCTCGGGCGGCGGGTGGCACAGATACAGGG
>JAJBSZ010000190.1 GCA_020861125.1 Planctomycetota bacterium
GGTGATGGGCACCAGGGACTTGGCCACTGCCGCCGCCGTCGACCAGCCGCGGGCGTCCAGGAAGATGAAGAGATCGTTACCGCGACGGATGAAAACGTTGGCCAGCAGGATGAGGGCGAGGACGACGAACAGGGCGATGCAGAGCCAGCGCAGGCAGCTTTGCACGGAGCGATCGAGGCGTTGCAGGACGGACATGGTTTTTCCCCTCCGCTAGGTGGCCGGCATCAGATAGTTGGGGAGGAAAGTGGCGATGGCGGGCACGAAGGCGATGAGCACCGTGACCAGGAAGATCACCGCCAGGTACGGCCAGACGTGACGGGCGAGGGCCGATATCCCCACATGGGCAAAGGAATCCACCGCGAACAGGCACATCCCCACCGGCGGCGTCAGGTTGCCGACCATGATGAGAAGGGTCATCACTACGCCGAAGTTCACCAGGTCAATCCCAAACATGTTGCAGATGGGAATGAATATCGGCAGGGTGATGAGGAAGATGGCGTTGCCTTCGAGAAAACAGCCCATGAGCAGCACGATGAAGATGATGATCCACAGCACCATGTTGTGGGTGGCGCCCAGCCCCATCAGGGTTTCGATGATGCTCTCCGGCACTTTCCGCAGGATGATGAACCAGCCGAAGAAATTGGCCGCCGCCATGATGAAGAGGAGGCTGGCCGCCTGTTGCACCGATTTCCAAATGATCTCCGGCAGCCCGGCCAGGGTCAGGCCGCGGTATGCGAGGCCGAGGATAATCGCGTAGAGACACACCACCACCGACGCTTCGGTCGGGGTGAAGAAGCCGCTCATGATGCCGCCGATGATGATCACCGGTGCCAGGAGCGGCCAGAAGGCGCCGGTGAAGGCCGACCACATCTCTCGCAGGGGCGCCATGCGCGGCGACACCGGATAGCCGCGCCGCTTGGCGATGACGGCCAGCGCCACCATGATGCCGAGGGACAGGATCATGCCGGGCAGGAAACCGGCCATGAACAGCCGCGCCACCGACACGGTGGTGATGGCGCCGTAGAGGACGAAGGGGATGCTCGGGGGGATCACCGGTCCGATGATGGAGGAAGCCGCCACCAGGGTGGCGGAAACCGCCGGTTCGAAGCCGTCGTCCACCATGGCCTTGTGCTCAATCTGGCCGAGGCCGGCGGCGTCCGCCACCGCCGAGCCGGACATGCCCGAGAAGATGACGCTGGCCAGGATGTTGACCTGACCCAGGCCGCCCGGGATGTGGCCGACCAGCGCTTTGGCAAAGCGGAAGATCCGCTCGGTGATGCCGCCGATGTTCATGAGGTTGCCGGCGAAGATGAAAAACGGTATCGCCAGCAGGGTGAAGCCGGTGGTGCCGTGGTACATCCGATGGGCCATCATGGACAGGAGCGAGGTCTGGTTGAAGGCGACCATGTAGATCACCGTGGTCAGACCGATAGCCACCACCACCGGCACGTTGACGATCAGGAGGGCGATGAGGGTGGCGAAAATGTACACGGTCAGCATGCTGCGTTCCCCGCGCGGAAAAGGACGGCCGCGGCCGGACGGTCCGGCCGCGGCGGGGAGGATCATTCCCGGGTGGCGTTGGCCATTTTCATCCAGGTGTCGAAATTCTCCTGGCCGATGTTGGCGGCGATCTTTTCGTAGGCGGGGCCCATCTGATCGGCGAAGGGCTTGAGGTCGGGTTCGTCGATCCGGATTCCCTTGCTCCGCATGTCCTCCATCTCCCGCGTCTCGCCGTCCCGGACCAGCTGCCGCATCACCAAGCGCGCGGCATCCGACTCCTCGCGGATGATCTGCTGCTGCTCCGGCGTCAGGCGGTCCCAGACGCTTTTGTTCACCACGTGGGTCATGGAGCTGTAGAGGTAGTTGACGATGGAGATGTAGGGCTGGGACTCGTAGAGCTTGAGGTCGTAGATGACGGAGATGGGATTCTCCTGGCCGTCGACCACGCCCTGGCGCATGGCCATGACCAGCTCGCCGAAGGCGATGGTCTGGACGTTGCCACCCAGCGCCTCGATGGCGGCCTGGTAGGACATGGCGGGTGGGGTGCGGATCTTCAGGCCCTTGACGTCGTCGGGGGTGAGGATGGGGTGCTTGGAGTTGGTGATCTGACGGAAGCCCCATTCCCAGCTCGAGAGGTAGATCAACCCGACCTTCTCCGTCTCCGGCGCCGCCCATTCTTTGAAGGGGCCGTCCAGGATGCGATCCATGTGGGCGTAGCCCTCGACCGAGAAGGGGATGGAGACGGCGTCGAAGAGCCGGACGTGCTTGGCCAGCTGGTCCTGACCGGAGAGGCTCATGTCGATGGCGCCGAGCATGACCTGCTCCAGGACTTCCGGCGGGCTGCCGAGGGCGTTGTTGGCGTAGATGGCGATGGTGATCTCGCCATTGGTGCGCTTGGCGACGTTTTCGGCGAACTGTTTGGCGGCGATGTGGGACGGATGGTTTTCCGAACCGAAATGCCCAAGTTTCAGTTCGGTGGCGGCCGGCGCGACGGACGACAATGCCAGCGCCAGGCAGCAGACGACGAGCGCATTTCTCATGGACTCTCCCTCCAGACAACGGATGCCTCGGAAACAGACGGGCCCTTCCCGCCTGCCGGGTTTCACGGGTGGTGACCGCCTGTGGCGGGCGTGGCGTTGCCGTGGCCGCGCCCGGCAGCGGACGACAATGGTCATCAGGGCGGCTGTTGCCGGGAAAACAGGATCGGCAGTGCCGGCGTCGGGCCGCGCGGGACATGGGTCGGTAGGTAAGTGAGGCCGGGCGCGGGCGGTGGACAGCAGCCATCCCGGGTATATACCATA
>JAJBSZ010000460.1 GCA_020861125.1 Planctomycetota bacterium
CGCCATCCCGGAGGTGCGGCAGCAACCAGCCGACGGCGGCGGTGAAGCCCAATTCCCCCAGCCCGGCGGCGGCGGCGGCGCGGTTGGCAGCCACCCGATCGAACAGCGCCGGCTGGAGGTATTCGAGGACGGCCGGGTTTTTCGACGCCACCAGCAACTCGATGGCCCGACGCCGCACCGGCGTGGCGGGATGGCTGACAAACCCGGCCACGGTGCGTCCGCGGGCGGCGCCGGCGCCTGGCACCAGCAAGCCGGCGTAGCCCATGGCGTCGAGGGCCGCCAGCGCTTCCAGCGCCACGGCGGCGTCGGCGTGCGCCACGTGCCGCTCCACCGCCGCGCCGTAATCGGGCGGCCGCATCGCCGCCATCGCCCGCAACCCGGCGGTGATCACCTTCGGGTCGTTTTCGGTGTACAACAGGGCCGCCACCTTGCCGCCCGCCTGGCTGTTCCGGGAAACGGCCGCCGCCCGCACGGCCTGCCGCCGGCCATCGGGGTCCGCGTCCAGCAAGCCGTCCCACACCAAAGCCGTCAGCCCGGGCGGCATGACGGCGCCGGAGGTCTCGTACTTGCGGGCGAGACCGCGCAGCACCAGCGCCCGATAACGCCCCCGCAGCCGCGCGGCGTCGATACTCAGGGCCAGCCAGTCATCCGCGCCGATCCCATCGTCCGCGCCCGCCTCAGCATCTGCGCCGCCACGCTCCGGACGGCCGCGGGCGAGGAGCCGCGCGAGTTCCTCGTCGTCCCGGCGGGCGTAGAGTTCCTCCAGCGCGGCTCCGGCGGCTTCGGCCAGGAAGTATTCCCGGCCGAGGGCCGCCGTCACCAGCGGCGCCTCGGCCCCGGCCGGCGCGATCCGCCCCAACAGCCGCGCCGCCACCTGCTGCCGGAGGCCGCTCTCCTCATCACGCAGGGCGGCAAGAAGAATGCTTGCCGACGAATCGGCAAGCATCAGGATTTGGCGCGCGGCATGGTCCCGTTCCCGGCGCGACGCCCGCGGGTCGGCGGCCCGGTCGAGCCACTGGCGGACGCTCCCGGCGGCATCGGCGGCCCCGACGCCGGTACCCACGGCAAGGAGGCACAGCACGAGGATGAGGAGCCGCCGCCCGTCGGCGCGCCCGGAGCGGACGCCCGGTCTGGCCGGCCAGGCGGCGGCCCCTTCCCCGGCGCGCTGGGTCAGCGGCGCCGGCATTATTTTTTCTTGGACTCGGCCTTGGCCTTGGGCAGGGCGCGGGAAGGACGGGTCTCCTCCTTCAGGCGGGTGGCCTTGCCGATGCGGTCGCGGAGGTAATACAGCTTGGCCCGCTTGGTGCGGCCGCGGCGCTTGATCTCCACCTTTTCCACCCGGGGGGCATGCAGGGGGAAGACCCGCTCCACCCCTTCGCCCGACACCAGCCGGCGGACGGTAAAGTTCTCGTTGATGCCGCCCTTGTTCCGGGCGATGACCACGCCGTTGAAGATCTGGATGCGTTCCTTCTCGCCCTCTATGATCCGGACATGGACGTCGACGGTGTCGCCGACCATGAAATCGTCGATCTGTTTCTTGGCATGTTCCTGTTCAAGTTCCTTGATAATGGGATTCATGACCCGCTCCTCGGAGACGCGCTTCAAAAATATCCGCGCCCGGATCGTCCACCCGGGCGCAACTGAAACCACCATGATAGCAGGCCGCAAATTATTTGCAAGGGCCTACCTGCCGATTTTCTCCGGCCGGCGGCGGCCGCCAGCGAAAACGGCGCCATCCGTCCCGGCGAAATGTTTCCCGCCTTGCCAGCCGCCGGCCCCCGCCCTATAATGCCGGGGGGAAATGGCCCGTCCCAGGTGGAAAACCCATGCACATTCTCGTGGTGTACAGCCATCCCGGCGCCAAAAGCTTCAACCGGGACATCCTCGCCACCCTCACCGGCGAGGCCCAGGCCCGGGGTCACACCGTCACCGTGCGCGACCTCTATGCCGAACGCTTTAACCCGGTTCTCAGCGACGACGACTTCGCCGCCTTCGACCGGGGCAAAATTCCGCCCGACATCCTCTCCATGCAGCAGGCGGTAGGGGCGGCGGAGGTGGTGGCGTTCATCCACCCCATCTGGTGACACGGCCTGCCGGCGATCCTCAAGGGCTGGATCGACCGGGTGTTCACCTACGGCTTCGCTTACGGCCACGACTCCCGGGGCGTGCGGCCGCTTCTCACCGGCAAGAAGGCCATCGTCATCGCCACCGCCGGCAACTCCGAGCGGCGCGGCTACGACGACACCGGCTACCGCGAAGCCATCATCCGCCTCACCGACCAGGGGATCTACGCCTTTGTCGGCCTGGACCTCCTATTCCGGCGGATGTTTTTCGAGGTGCCGGCCGCCGCCGACGCCGAGCGCCGGGACATGCTGGACGTTCTGCGCCGGGATCTGCGGAAGGTCCTGTAACGCCGCGCCCCCCGTCCGCCAGCCGGCCAGCCGGGCTACTGCAGTTCCGCCACCTCTTCCGGCGTGAGCCGGCGGTAGTCCATTCCCCGCAGCAGGAACCACAGCCGCGCCGTCTCCTCCAATTCCTCGGCGTTGTTGATGGCCGCCTCCAGCGAGCCGGCCACCACCACCGGCCCGTGGTTGGCCAGGAGAAACGCGCCTGTCTCGCTCGCCCGCGCCGCCATCTCCTCCCCCAACCGGGGACTGCCCGGCCGGTAGTAGGGGATCAGGACCAGCCGCCCCACCTTCATGACGTAATAGGGCGTTAATGCCTCGATGACTTTTACAGAATTCAGGCGGTTCCGGCAGGAAAGCGAGGGGAGCTAGGTGGAATGCAGGAGCGCCA
>JAJBSZ010000433.1 GCA_020861125.1 Planctomycetota bacterium
CGTTCGTGCCGCCGCACCACAATACCAGCGGTGGCCGCCGGACTGCCCCGCGCCACCGGTTGACCGACGGACCCGGCGCCGGACCGGCCGACGGCACCGGCGGGCGGGCGGTGGGCCCGGGGAGGTGACCGGGTAGAAGAACGGGTAACGGCCCTGGTGACGGGTTGCGTGACGGACTGCGTGACGGCCTTGGTGACGGCACGGGGCAGGAACCAACCGACAGGGCAGGCGTGAGATCGCATGACGGATCGGTTGGCGGTACGGGATGCCCAACCAGCGAGACCACGAGCGGCCCACGGAACGTACCCGGCGGACGACGGGGCGGCCATTCCGGCCCAGGGAGAAAACCGCCTGGACCTCGGAGGGGGACGTTCGGCCGTTAGGTGAGAGCCTTCGGCCTTTACGTTGGAATGTTCGGCCTTCGAGTTGGAATCTTTGGCCCTTGTTATAGAGCTTTCGACCCGATGGATGGAGCCTGCGGCCCGTAGGTTGAAACTTTCAGCCTTCAGGTTGAAGCCTTCGGCCCTCTGGCTGGAGAGTTCGGCCCAGGGGACAGTCCTGGCCGCCCACGGGGTGGACCGGACGGTCCACGGATCGTCCCTTTCATCCCATAGGCGGGAGCACGGATCCCATGGGTTGGCGCCGGCGGTCCGCGGCAAGGGCCATTCGGCCGGGAATCGGAGCCGCCGTCGGGCTTCCGGCGGATGCCAGACGGATCGGACGGTCGGGGCGGCTGGGGCTTGCCGGGGGGGTGCGGCGCAGACGGCCAGGACGAAACGCTGGCGGGCCACCTGGCCGAACCAACTCCGGGCGCAGACCACCACCTCGAAGCGGCCGCTTTGGCCCGGCGACCAGGTGATGACACCGGTATCGCGGCTGATGCGCATACCGGACGGGGCGGATTCGAGATAATACGAAAATGCGGTGGTGCCGGCGTCGAAGGCCCGGGCCTGGTAGTTCAATTCATCCCCCACCCGGATGGCAGCCGGCGGCGTGGAGACCATGGTCGGGCCGGTGACCGGTTCGACGTCGTCGGGCTCGGACGGGAAGGTCGGCCCGGTCGACAGCGGACCCGTGGAAAAGTCATGGTCGAGGGAGCCGGGGTTCAGGAGTTCGGGGTGCCGGTCGAATTTGGTCCAGGTGAAAGGCCGATGCTGGTGATAGGGCCACTGCCAGCGGATACCGCCCTGCACCGCCGAAAACGGTTCGGAAAACCGCCCGGCCCTGCCCGTGGTGTTGGTCATGATCGTCCCTCCCGCCGCCGTACCGGTCGCCGCCTATCGGTCGACCATGGGAGACAGGATAGCCGCGTTCACGCACCCCCGATCCAGATAATCGGTACAAGTAAAATTTTTGGTTCGGAGACGCAGGGCACGCACGTCCACGTGCCGGCCACACCATACGCCGCCACACTAACCGATGGCGATCCGTTATCCTCCGCCTCACTGTCCACCGGCAGAAATGCCCACGGCAGGGTGCAGCCATTTCTGCACGCCGTTCACAGGAGATTCCGCTGGGCATGCAATTTCCACGGGGCCTACCGGCCGGCCGGGCGATCGACCGGGGGCGAAAAAAGCCAGACCAGCCGTACCAGTGATACCACCGGGTCGAGCGCCTGGGATGTCGGTCTTTGTAGGACTACAGGTAGAATTTGCCGCGCCTCCGCGCAAGCGGCGTCCACATGTCTCTCTCGCACCCTATTTTGTCCATAATCGCCGGAGGTAAAATTTGCGGCCGAGCCATTTTTCCTTGCTGGACGCGGGTCGGGGCTACCCTACAACTGGATGTGTTTTCCTCATTTGGATCGTCGTCGCCGACGAGGAAAGGGTTGCGCGGCAGGTCTTCAAATCACGCTGTGGCTCTTGTTTTTGGACCATCCGGTTGGAGACCCCTGACGAGGTATCCGACGTCGGGATGGGTTGGGAAACAACTACGAGTATGAAAACCATGACGGCGTCTTGCAGGTCCTCAGCGCGAGAGCGCTTCCGCCGTCACCGGTACCAGCGGTCACCACACTCTGCCATCCCAAACCCGACCGCACACACAGTCAGTTTGAAAATGTGGGTAGCAACTTCTGCAAACTGCGGTACGGTGAGGAATTGGACTGTGTACATAACCACGATATTGACTATGTACTAGGGCAGTTCCGCCGCGACGCATTCCAACTCCCCGACAATGGCAACGAGGAGCTGGAATTTTTCCGATGTGGGATCCATTTGAGGCAGACGTTCGACGATGGCGGCACAGGCGAGCGTCAACCGCCCAATCAAGGCGAGCATTTCCGTATTGTTGTTAACCCCATTCGTTACCATGATTCTTCCTCAAGGGACTCTATCCGCGTGGCACAACGACATCGCTCCATGCGTCTGTGGGCTTTCCATAAATTAACAAAAATAACGGGACGTTTCGAGTTTATTTCCCGCTGTTATTGTTGTAAACAAAAATCGGCGCATTTACCAAAACGCTGACCTTGTCCAAAATTTCCACAGGCCGTTTATACAATCCGGGAACATGGTTTTGTCGCTCTGGGATGGTGCCGGCGTAGCGCGGTTGGTGGAGGCGGACTGCGCGCGGATGCCGCGACGCCCGGGTCCGTACCGGGCCTCTTGGTCAAATCCTCATAAAGCCGAGTCATCGCTCGACCCAACCGGCGCGCCGGCGAGGCGCGAAGAATGGACCACGGATTGGAGATGGCCGGTGAGGACCAAGGGGTAGCGGATATGCGGGGTGCGGAGTCCCCGGTAGTGGCGGCCTGTGGGAAGGCGGTGGTGGATCGGTGGTGGATCGGTGGTGGAT
>JAJBSZ010000218.1 GCA_020861125.1 Planctomycetota bacterium
CCTCAGGACTAAGCTGCCCGAACACCAGACGGTGTACGTCTCGGTGGATGCCGTGAACCACGTTATCGAAGCCTGCACCACCAAAGCCGCTTCACCCTATACCATCGACATGGCCAAGCTGGTGGTGTATCTCGTCGCCAAGTATCTGCCCCGGGCGAAACAGGACGCCGGTGACCTGCGGGCCCGGTACTTCCTCCTGTACGCCTCGATGATCGCCGGGATCTGCTTCGACAACGGCCTCCTCCATCTCACCCACGCCCTGGAGCACCCGCTCTCCGGCTTCAAACCCGAGCTGTCCCACGGTTCCGGCTTGGGCATCATCCTGCCGGGCATCGTCGAGGAGATCTATCCCGTCAGCGGCGAAGTGCTGGCCGACGTACTCAAGCCCATCGTTCCCGGCCTGACCGGCGCCGCTTCCGAAGCCAAGGCGGCCGGCGAAGGCGTCCGGAAATGGCTCACCTCAGTCGGCGTGCCGGAAAACCTCCGGGCTGAAGGCTTCAAGCCCGAGGACGTGGCCCGGCTGGTGGAACTCACCTTCACCACCCCCAGCCTCAGCGGACTTCTCGGTCTGTCGCCGGTGGAAGCCACCAAGGAGGTGGTTACCCGGATTTACGAACGGGCGATGTAGATCTGTCCAGCATCATGCAGAAAAAACACCCCGGCGGCGGGGTGTTTTTTTATGGGCGGAGGGAGGGGTCCATGGACATCAAACCCTAGCCCAAAAGCGGCTGTTTTTCCGCTCCACTGCCACCCGGATGGCAAAGGCTTCCGACAGGACGGCGGAGGTGAGGGATTCCTCCACCGGGCCTGCGGCGAGGACTTTTCCGCCCTTAAGAACCAGGGCGTGGGTGATGCCCGGCGGGATTTCCTCGATGTGGTGGGTGACCATGATCACCCCTGCCTCCCGGGCCGCGATGACCCCTTCCACCACATGCAGGAACGATTCCCGCGCCGCCAGGTCCAATCCGGAACAGGCTTCGTCGAGAATGTAGAGTTCCGGCCCGGCCATCATCGATCGGGCGAACAGGGTTTTCTGCTGCTCGCCCTGGGACAGGACGCCGAAAGGTGCGTGGGCGCGATCGGCAAGGCCGACCCGGGCTATGGCGAGATCCGCCTTTTCGACGTCGACATCGGAATACTCATACACCAGACCAAAGGTCGCCTTGAGCCCGGAGATGACGATGTCCCGGGCGGATTCCGACGGCGGCATCCGGGCGACCAGGGCGGAACTCACCCAGCCGATGCGGCGGCGCAGCTGGAACAGGTCGGTGGCGCCGAAGCGGCCGCCCAAAACCGTGACCTCTCCGGCGGAGGGAAACAACACGCCGCCGGCGATCTGCAAGAGCGTCGTTTTGCCGGACCCGTTGGCGCCGATGATCGCCCAGTGCTCGTCCCGGCCCATGTGCCAGTCGATGTGGTCGAGAATCTGTTTGCCGCTGCGGCGCAGGCCAACGCCTGCCATTTGAATTGGATCCACCAATGTGCCCTTCGTGGTTGTGGCGGCGGGGTGCCGTCAGGGGTTTACCAGAAAATCGGTGACGTCGGCGCTGTAAAAGCTGCTGCCGCCGTCCTCGGTCAGACCGACCCAGGTCTGGACCTGCGGTTGGCGGGGAATGCGCAGTTCCACCGTTTCAAACAGGACGTCGTCGCGGTTCCGGTCCTCGGGCGACAGGGCCCGGACGGCGATGGGGAAGGCGGACGCCTCCTTCATCTGACCGCGTTTCATGTAGTACGGGATCAACTTGATGTCGTTCCGGCGGCGGGCGGCGCCGCTCGGAAACCAGCGCACCTTGAGCTGCAGGGTCACAAAATGCGGATCGTCGATGCGAGGCAGCACCTCGATGTCGACATCGAGGTCCGACCGCAGCCGGAAGGGCAGATACAACATCATGTCCGCCGGCGGCGAGGTATTGACGCTCATTGCCACCTGAGCGATTTTCGCGCCGGATTTGTCCACGCCGCCCGGAGAAGCCTCCTGGATGGGACTGTTGGGATCCGGACTGATTGCGTAGCGGGGTCGGCCAGGGGCCAGGCTGGGGGTAACGGGGGAGAGGTTGAGGCGGAGTTCCTCGGGCTGGACGGTCCAGCCGTTTTCCATGGCGCCGTCCGGCCGGGCGGCGTAGCGCAGGCGGAACATCACCGGCGCTTGCCGTGACATATGGTTGACCACCTCCAGAGTCTGGTTTTGCCGACGGTTCATGGCCAGTACCGGAGGCTCCGGCGCGATGCGGACGCTCATGCGGGTGAGCGCCAGGCTGGCGGAAAGGCCGGTGATGAACGCCGGCACCCGTCGGACGGGGATGGCGGCCGGCAGGGGTTCGACGTTGCCGGCCCAATCCACCAGATTGAGGGGCGGACCGGTGGCTATCTCCAGCCGACTCAGGCTGCGTTCCTCGGCGCTGTCATTGTGCCACAGGCAGATGACGGCTTCATCCGAGGCCGGCCGGCGGAAAACATGAGCCTCGAACGGCGGCAGGAGCCCGAGTTGTCCCAGATACTCGGTACCTTCCAGCAGTCGGGTCAAGGTAGCGGCCGCCAGGTAGATCGGGCGGGCAACCGTCGCCAGCGTATCCGCATCGGCCGCGTCCCGGCGGAGCATGCCCCGGGCCGGGTCGAACAATTCTCCGAGAAACACGACGTCCGGCCGGAGGACACTGGCGTAGATCGCCCGGATCAGCATCTGTTCCAGCTGCACCTTTTCCGCCGCCGAGTTCGGTTCACGGGGATCGGCCGGCTGGGTGCCGAGGGATATCCACGAACCGACCCGCATGCTGAAACGGGCCTGTTCCTCGAGC
>JAJBSZ010000183.1 GCA_020861125.1 Planctomycetota bacterium
TCATACACCACCGTGCCCACCGGTACCGTCACCGTTACGTCGCCAGCGGTGGCGCCGTGGCGGTTGTTGCCCTTGCCCGGTTCGCCGGCGGCGGCGGCGTAGGACTGGGTCCGGGCCAGCGGCAGCAGGGTATCGGCGTTGCGGTCGGCCACGAACCGGACCGACCCGCCGTCGCCGCCGTCGCCGCCGGTGGGGCCGCCCAGCGGCAGGTTCCGCTCCCGGCGGAACGCCACCGCACCGTTGCCGCCCCGGCCGGACCGCACCGTTACGGTTGTTTCATCGACAAATTCCATTGCCCGTCATCCTCCCGCGCTGGTGCCGTCCTCGGCCGCGTCGTCACCGCTCCCGGCGGCGGCCGCCGCCAGCCGTTCCGCCTCCGCCACCAGACGGTCCACCGCCTGGTCCGCCGGCACCCGTTCCACCACCTCACCACGGACAAACAGGTGCATGACTCCGCCGGCCGAGGCGATGCCCACGTCGGCGGCGCGGGCCTCCCCCGGGCCGTTGACCTCGCAGCCCATGACCGCCACCCGGAGCGGGGCGGTGAGGTGCCGCAGGCGGTGCTGTACCTCGCGGGCCAGGTCCGGCAGAGCCACCCGGCAGCGGCCGCAGGCCGGGCAGGCGATGATCTCCGGCCCGTCCCGCCGCAGCTCCAGCGCCCGCAGCAGATCCCGCCCCGCCGCGACTTCCCCCGCCATATCGCCGGTGAAGCTGAAGCGGATGGTGTCGCCGATGCCGTCGAGCAGGAGGGAGCCAATGGCGGCGGCGGACTTCAGGAGAGAATCCTCGCGCACGCCGGCGGCGGTTACCCCGAGGTGGAGCGGGTAGTCGGAGCGCTCGGCCAGGAGGCGGTTGGCGCGAACCGTGCCGGTTGCATCCGGCGTTTTTACCGACAGGACAATATCTCGGAAGCCCATGTCCTCCATCCGCCGGGCCCAGGCCAGGATTTCCTCGGCCATGAGATCGGCCAGCGGCTGATCCGGTGCCATGGGCCGGCGGTGCTGGATGGAGCCGGAATTGCCGCCGATGCGGACGGGGATCCCGCGTTCACCAGCCGCATCCACCACCCGCCGCAGGCCGTCCGGGTCCATGTTCCCGGGATTGATCCGCACCTTGGCCGCCCCCTCGCGGATGGCTGCCAGGGTGGTTCGCCAGTCGAAATGGGTGTCGGCCACGAGGGGCAAGGGGGAGCGGGCGGCGATGCGGCCGAAGGCGGCGGCGGCCGCGACGCTGGGGACAGCCAGCCGCACCAGATCGCAGCCCGCAGCCGCCGCTGCCGCCACCTCGGCCGCGCTCTCCGCCACCGCGCCGGCTGGCGATCGGGTCATGGTCTGGACGCTTACCGGCGCGCCACCGCCAATCGGTACCGTTCCTACCCGCACCTGCCGCGACCGTCTCCGCTCCACGACCACCTCCCGCTCCCGCGCCGGCTTGTCAACAAATGTCGTAAGATGAATTGCTTCACGCCTGGAATTTGATTATAATGATTCGCGGCGTCGCTGACAGCACCTTCAGGGAAATTTATGGCAGACAAAGAGACATCCTCCACCGCCCGTGCCTCCGCCCACGCTTCCTCCCGGGCCAACGCCTCGATCCGCGGCCGGGCTCTGGGTCAGATCCCTGCCACTTTGCAGTCGCTGAACGCGCTGGATTCGGTGGAACGGAAAACTGCGCTTCTCGAGGCAGCCTCCGGCTTCGAGCAGGGTCTGGTGACCCGACCCCACGACACCGGCTGGGTAAACGTCCTCGCCCGCACCTTTTTTTCCTATTCGGTGGACTCGCTCTCGCCCGCCCGTCTGGCTTGGGAAGCGGCCATCCGCGGCATGTCGGTTATCGGCAGTGCCGATCGCGACAACCTTGGCGCGCTGGGCGAAATGCTGTCCGCCGGCGATGCCCTGAGTATCCGCACCACGGTCTCTCTGGAGACTAAGACCTTTGTTCTCAGCTACGCCGACCGCGACATCAACTATCCCGGCCAACCGGGTTTTCTCCGAGCCCTGGGCGTCGGCTTTTCCCAGGTGCCAGCGCTGGACAGCGATCACGGGCGTCTCCTCGCCGCTCTGCCCAACCGGGCCCGAGACCGCAACCAGGCGTTGGTGGAGAAATTGAACACGCTCCTGGCGCCGGTAGCGGTCGACTACGCGCAGGACGTTATGCCCCTCACCCCGGCCGGCAACGCCACCGAGGACCATATATCCTCGGCCTATGCCAACAAGGCCCGGGGCATTTTTTCCGAATTCCATGACCTGGTGGTGTTCTGGGGCGATGTGCTCGGCCGCTCACCAGCCGATATCGAATGCCTGATGAGCGAGCCGAAAAGCTTCATGGAGGTGCTGTCGGAAAAGCTGATGCGCATGGGCGCCGACGACGCGCCGCGGAGCAGCGCCGAATTCCCCAGCGTCACCGAGTTCTTCCAGGCGGTAAAAGCTTCCGGGGCCATCCCCTGCCTGTATTGGCGGGACGGGGAATCGGAAGGCGAGGCCAACCCGCACCGGCTGTTGGACGACGCCCTGAATTGGGGTGCCCGGGCGGTGGCGGTGAACCCGGACCGCAGCTGGAACGTCGCCGATCCGGCTGTCAAGAAAACCAAGTTGGCCGCTCTCGCCGATCTGGTGGCGGCGGCGCGGGAACGGCATCTTCCCATCCTTTCCGGATCGCCCATGAACGCACCCCGGCAGAAGTTTGTCGATTCCTTCGACGCGCCGGAAATCGCGCCGTTTTTCCGTGATTTCACCGATTCCGCCTTCTGGCTGTATGGCCACAGCGTGCTGGAGCGGGCCGGTGG
>JAJBSZ010000089.1 GCA_020861125.1 Planctomycetota bacterium
GGTGTCCGTGCTCCTGGCCGGCAAGAAGCGGGAGATCGCCTACCTCCCGTCCCTGGCGGTGCTGCCCGAGGAATCGCGCCGCGTGGTCCTCGAGGAGTTGGCGGCGGGCGAGATTTTTCCCCGCATCACCGCCATCCATCAGGTGCGTCCCCGCTTCGGCAGCTTTTACTGGGATGTGGAGACGGATTGGGGACGGCGGAAATTCCTGCTGCGTTCCCCTGAGATCAACAGTGCCCGTCCGCTGCCCGACATGCTGGTGGTCAAGGATGTCTCCGGCAATTGCTACCGCATCGACCCCGTTTCCGGCCTCGATACCGCCTCCCGGCGGGAATTGGACCGGGTGATGTAAAAATTCCGGCGGCCGGTACCTTTGTTTCTGCCCAAAGAGAAACAAGAATAAACAACCCTAAAATCGAGAAACGGGTCTCTTTGCTCCCGTTGAACACCGTTAGTATGCTTTCCGACACCTATGAAGCGTGGCGGCCGGCGCTTTCCGTCTGTAATTCTCGCTGACGTGCATTCCCTTTCCCTTGTTTTCATCAAAAAATCGTGGCACCACCGTCGGAATGGGGGTCAATTTTTTATACAGCTCCAACCAGCCGAAAGGGTTTTCCACCGGCCGCCAGCCGCGGAATCATGTCTTGATCGCCGCGTCTTCTACCTCCCTACGATCTTCCGGGTATATATGCAAATGGGTGGTCAGTGGCGGTCATGACATGAGGAGATTCGGCAGGAACATGACCAGCGGTTCGAAAAAAGTGATGAGCATCAGCACCACCAGCATGGCCAGGAAAAACGGCACAAAGGCGCGGACGGTGCTGGCGATGGATATTTTGGCGATGCCGCAGGCGACGAACAGGCACACGCCAACCGGCGGCGTGAACAGGCCGATGGCCAAATTGACCACCATGAGTACTCCAAAGTGGACCGGATCCATGCCCATTTCCACGACGATGGGCAGGAAAATCGGGGTAAAGATGATCACCGCCGGGCTAAGGTCCAGCCAAGTGCCGACGAACAGCAAGAGAGCGTTGATAAGGAGCAGGATCACCACCTTGCTGTCGGTGATGCCGAGGATGAAGTTGCCGATCATGGCCGGCACGCCCTGGTGGGAAAATAGGAAACCGAGGGCGGTGGCCGTGGCGATCATCAGGGCCACCTGGCCGGTGGTGATTGCAACTTCGCCGACGATGGTCGGCAGATCGGATATTTTCACCTCGCGGTAATAGAGCATCCCGAGGAGAAAGGAATACAAAACCGCTACTCCGGCGGCTTCGGTGGCGGTGAAGAACCCGCTGATGATGCCGCCAAGGATGATGACGATGGACAGCATGGCCGGAATGCCCTTAAGGACGACGAGGAGCGCTTCCTTAAGGGTAAACTTTTCGTCGCGGGGATAGTTGCGGTTTTTCGCCATGATGCCGGTGACGAGAAGCAGCGTCGCCCCCACCAGGATGCCTGGGAGAATGCCGCCTAGAAAAAGTTTGCCGATGGAGGCGCCGGCGGCGACGCCGTAGACCACCATGGGAATGCTGGGCGGGATCATAACGCCGATGGTGGAGGAGGTGGCGGTGACCGCAACGGAGAAGTCCTTGTGGTAGCCTTTGGCCACCATGGAGGGGATGAGAATACCGCCCACCGCGGAGGTGTCCGACGCCGCCGAGCCGGTAATACCGGCGAAGAGCATGCTGGCGACGATATTGATATAGGCGAGACCGCCTTTCATGAACCCGACCAGCACCCGGGAAACGTTGATGAGATCCCGGGTGATGCCGCCGAGGGCCATCAGGCGGCCGGTCATGATGAAAAGGGGAACAGCGATGAGGGTGAAGGTGTCCAACCCGACGAACATCCGCTGGACCAAAACCATGGAACGGATGCCGTCTGCGGCCCAGATGCCCACCAGGGTGGCCAGTCCGGTGCAGATGGCGATGGGAACGTTGATCGTCATGAGACCGATCATGACGGCGAAAACGATGATGGCGATCATTGGGTATGACCTTTCCTTGATCCGGATCAAAACAGCTTGGCCATTTCCTCGGTGGAAGGGAGGACCGGTTCCTCGAGGGGCGGCCGCGGCTTGCCGCTCGCCAGGTACTGACAGAGAAATTCCAATCCCTGCAGGGCCAGGAGACCGCCGGCCAGCGGGATGACCAGATAAAACCACTGCATCGATATGCGGAGGATAGGGGTTCTTTGCCGCCCGACCATCTGCAGAAATTGCCAGCCGTAGGTGGCAAGCAGGACGCCGAACAGGATGACCGCCAGGCATACAACGATATCGCTCAGCCATTGGCCCCGTTCGCCCAGACGGGAACGGAAATAATCGATGCCAAGATGGGCATACTGGCGCATAGCCATGGCCGATCCCAAAAAGCAGAACCAGATAAACGTTCCCCGGGCCAATTCATCCGTCCACGGAAACGGCACGCGGAAAAAGGTACGGGAAAAAATCTGGAAGAGAATGGCCGCGATCATCACCATACCGAATATTTGGACCACCGGAGCAACAATGTAATAAAACAATACCCCGTTGCACCACGAGATACAGCGCCACAGAATTGTCATGATTGATCCCCAGGCCGATGGTAGACAACGGGGGACGGCGGCTCGGCGGACCGCCGTCCCCGGAATGGCAAGCAATGTGGCCGCGTACGGACCGCTTATTTGCGGAAAGCGTCGATGATGTCTCCGCCGATCTCGTCGCGGTATTCGTCGTACAAGTGAACGACCCGGGCGATGAAGGTGGATTTGTCAGGCACGTCGTTTACCTC
>JAJBSZ010000472.1 GCA_020861125.1 Planctomycetota bacterium
CCAGGACGACGGCAAAAACCCCGGCGGTCAAAAAGTCTACCAACAGCCCCGTCGCGGCCACCAGGACACCGGCCAAAACGGCCACCGCCGCGGGCAAGGCCACAACCACTCCAAAGGCCGCGGTCCGGAAAATCACCGCCACCAAACCAACCGTGAAAAAAACACCGGCGCGGATTCCCGCCGCCCGTAAACCTACCGCCAAAAGGACGGCGGCCAAAAAGTAGTTTGGCGAATCCCAGGTTCCACTACCACAACCCTCTCCGCCTGCGAGAGGGTTTTTTCACCGCAGAGGGCCGCTCGGGCGGATCGCACCGGGCAAAACGTGAGGAGAGCGTCATGCCAACAGCGCACACCCCGCGCCGGATCCTGGTCACCGGCGGCGCCGGTTTCATCGGAGCCAATTTCGTGCGGCTGCTGCTGGCGGAACAGCCCGACCTCATCGTCATCAACGTCGACGCCCTCACCTACGCCGGTGGCCGCGCCAACCTCGCCGGTCTGGACGAAGGGTATCCCGGCCGGCACCAATTCGTTCAGGCCGATATCCGCGACCGCGAGGCGATGGCCCGGGTTTTTGCGGAAACGGCGCCGGACACGGTGGTGAATTTCGCGGCCGAAAGCCACGTCGACCGTTCCATCGACGACCCGCTTGCCTTCGTCGAGACCAATGTTCTTGGTACCGCGGTGTTGCTGGACGCGGCCCGCCGGGCCTGGCGCGGGCGGCGGGACGTCCGCTTTCACCAGGTGTCCACCGACGAGGTGTACGGCGCGCTCGGGGAAACCGGCCGCTTTCATGAAGCCATGCCTTACGACCCGTCCTCGCCCTACAGCGCCTCGAAGGCGGGGGCGGACCATCTGGTCCGGGCCTGGCACCGCACTTTCGGCCTGCCCGTCACCCTCAGCAACTGCTCGAACAATTATGGCCCCTGGCAATTTCCGGAAAAACTGATTCCCCTGACCATCGCCAACGCCCTGGCGGAAAAGCCGCTGCCCGTCTACGGCCGCGGCGCCAACGTCCGGGACTGGCTCCACGTCGAGGATCACGCCCGGGCCATCTGGCTGGTGGTCACCGGCGCCAGGGCGGGCAGCGCCTACGTCATCGGTGGCGATAACGAATGGACCAACCTGGACCTGGTGCGTCTGATCTGCGACCGGTTGGATGCGCTCCGCCCCCGAGCCGGCGGCAGTTACCGGGAGCTCATCACTTTTGTGCCGGACCGACCCGGCCACGACGCCCGCTACGCCATCGACGGCAGCCGTATCCGCCGCGATCTGCACTGGCGTCCCGTCTACGAGTTCCGGATCGGCCTGGACCAGACCATCCGCTGGTATCTCGATAACGCGGATTGGGTGCAGGCGATCCGAACCGGGCGCTATGCCGGCGAACGCCTCGGCCTCGGGTCGTGACTGCGGCCGGGCGGCAAACCCTTTGACACGACGGAGAGGGAAACGTAGGCTTGGAACAGTGGGTGCGACGGATCCGCGGCCGCCGGCGGCCGGATTCGCCGGGAATTGACGTGCCGGCATACCGCAAAGGAAACCCATGAGAAATTTCGTTCGCGCTTCGCTGGTATCGGTGGCGCCGCTGTTCGCCCTTTTCGCTGCGCCCGTCGCGGCCGGCGATTTGCCGCCCGGTGTGTACGCCAGAATCGAGACGGACCGGGGCGTGATCCTCTGCCGCCTCTTTTTCCAGGACACGCCGATGACCGTGGCCAATTTCGTCGGCTTGGCGGAGGGCACCATCGACAACCGGTCGAAACCGGGCGCTCCCTATTACGACGGCATCGTGTTCCACCGGGTAATACCCGATTTCATGATCCAGGGCGGTGACCCCACCGGAACCGGCACCGGCGGCCCCGGCTACTCCTTTGCCGACGAGATCCGGCCCAACCTCAAGCACGACAAACCGGGCATCCTGTCCATGGCCAACGCCGGCCCCGCCACCAACGGCAGCCAGTTCTTCATCACCCACGTGCCGACGCCGCACCTCGACGGCAAGCACACCGTCTTCGGCGAGGTGGTTACGGGCCAGGACGTGGTCGACGCTATCCAGCAGGGCGACCACATCCGGCAGGTAACCATTCTCCGCGTCGGGCCGGAGGCCGAGGCCTTCCGCCCCGATACTGCCGAATTCACCCGTCTGCAGGAAGCCAATACCGCCGCCGCCCGTTCCGAAAAGGTGGCTCCGGGAATGTCGGACGCGGACTACGGCAAACTAATCCGCAAGTACGACAAGGAAGCCAAGACCGCCATGTCTGGCCTCAAGTACGTCGTCCTCCAGGAAGGACAGGGTGACAAGCCCCGGCCCGGCCAGACGGTCGAAGCGCATTATACCGGCCGCTTCCTGGACGGCCGCGTCTTCGACTCCTCGGTGGAGCGCGGCGAACCGTTCTCCTTCAAGGTCGGCAAGGGTCAGGTCATCGCCGGCTGGGACGAAGCCCTTTTGGAGATGCGGGTCGGCGAGAAGCGGGCCCTGATCGTTCCGTCCAAACTCGCCTACGGCAAACGCGGCGCCGGCAACGCCATTCCTCCGGACACGGACCTGTACTTCGAGGTCGAACGGCTGAAATAGCCGGGCGGAATTTCCTTGCCGCCCGCAGCCCGTGCGGTATAGTGAATAGATCGGTTCGCCTGGCGATTCCTCCGGAATCCACCGGCGGCCGGACAAACCAGGTTTGCGGCTACCAGGAAACACACGGGGCGGACCCCAGAGTCCGCCCCGTATTTTTTTTGCGACGCCCAGCACGAAATGGCGCGGGCACCGACAGGAAACGAT
>JAJBSZ010000187.1 GCA_020861125.1 Planctomycetota bacterium
CGTCGAAGAGGTTCCCGATACCATCATTACCCTGCGCGACGGGGAAAAAATCCTAGTCCTGGAAGCGGCCGACGATGTGGTGTGTAAGTCGATCGAATATTCTCGGAGCACCCGTTTTCTCCCCGAGCCGGCGTAACGGCGGCGGGCAGGCCAGCGCTCCGGCGCATTGGGAGGCAGCATGGATCTGGGCACCCTTTTCGGATTCGCCGTCGGCACGTTCTGCGTGGCGGGTATCGGTATGGGCTGGGATCTCGGTCCGTTTATCGACGTGCCCTCCATCGGCATCGTCTTTGGTGGCTGCGCCGCCAACCTGCTGATATCCCTCGCGTCCGACACTCTCAAGACCATGCCCAAAAGCCTGCCGCAAATTATCAAGCAGAGCAAGGACAACCCGGTTGAACTGATCAAGCGGCTGGTGGAATTTTCCGAGGTGGCCCGGCGCGACGGCATTCTCGCGCTGGAGAACGTCTTGGATCAAATTCCGGATCCGTTTTTGCGGCAGGGCCTGCAACTGGCTGTGGACGGCACCGATCCGGAGTTGATTCAGGATATAATGGAAACAGAGATGGACAACATCGAGGCCAGGCACATGGATGCCAAATCTGCTTGGGATCTGTTCCGCGGCGGCGGTCCCACCTGGGGTGCACTGGGAACGGTGATTGGGCTGATCCAGATGCTGCGGGGCGGCGTGGAGGATCCCAACGCCCTCACCGCCGGCATGGCGGTGGCGCTCATCACCACCTTTTACGGTTCCCTCATTGCCTCGCTGCTGGTAGGTCCGGTCTGCGACAAGCTCGGGGTAAAGAACGCCGAGGAGATGTCCCTGAAAACCATTATGCTCAAAGGGGTGATGTCCATTCAGGCTGGCGACAACCCGCGCATTGTCGAGCAAAAACTGAAGATCTTCCTGCCGCCGAGCCAGCGCGGCTTCGGCAAGGATTCCGAATAACCGTCGTCGGTCGGGCCGGCGGATACTGTAGGGGCGGGCGATGGCGCGCAAGAAAAAAGAAGGCGGGGCCGGTGGTCCGTCGGTGGCGGAATTCTCCGCCCTGACGTCGTTTTCCGACATGATGACGCTGATGCTCACGTTTTTCGTGCTTCTCTTCACCATGTCGGAACCGAGAAAACCCCGGATCCAGGCCACGATGCAGGCGTTCATGCGCCAGGTCGGGGTACTGCCGCAACACCAAAGCCCGTTGCGTCCGACCCTGACACCGCAGCGAACCAACCAGGAAGAGGCCAATATTCTGCGCCGCGGTCCACCGGGAAAACGCTCCGAAGTCCGGACCATCGTCGAAAACGATCGCCAGAAGATCATCATCGGCGGCGAAGACCTGTTCCGGCCCGGTTCGGCCGAATTGTCTGCCCGGGGAAAGCGGCTGCTCCAGAATGACGTGGCTCCTGATCTCAAAGGGTTCCGTAACCGCATCGAGATCAAAGGCAATACCGCCCGGTCCACCGATGAATCCCAGGACCTGTGGGCTCTCGGCTACGCCCGTGCCTATTCGGTCATGCGTTATCTGGTGGATGACTGCGGCATCGAGGAGTCGCGGTTCCGCCTGATCAGCGCTGCCGACAACGAACCGCGGGATCCCGGCAATCCCTCCCTGAACCGGCGGGTGGAAATCATCATGACCGAGGCGATAGTGGATACGCCTGGGTCGGAGTAGCACGAATGGCGACGGATGATTTCGACGACGACGAAGGCGACGCCGTATTCTCCGATATGGCGGAGGAAATGGTCCGGGACGCGGCCAGCGGCCGGGAAGAGGCGACGACCCCGTTCCGGAATTGGCTGAACGCCAAACGGGGGTGGATCCTCCTCTGTGCCTTTACCCTTGCGCAGGGGATGTTCGCCGTGATCATGATTTCCCTGCGCGCCAATGCCCGGCCGGTCGAAGAGGCTCCGCTGGAAACGGTTCAGGATCTGGCGACGGAAATGCTTGGCCATGAGGTGGCCTTCCGGGAGATCTACCAGTACCTGCCGGCTTCGGGCGGCCGCCGGGTATCTCTCGGTATGGAATTGGTCCTGGTATTGGGCCAACTGCCGGAAGAGCGGGTCGAGGGAGCAGACCGTCCGACGCCGGCGGAATTGGAGGTCTTCATCACCGCCATCCGCGACCTGGAGCCGAACATCCGAAACCGGCTAAACGGCATCCTGAACAGCGTACCGGCGGACGAACTTGGTAGCCTGGAGGTGAACCTGCTGATTAAGTCAAGCGTCCGGGATATGGTCAACGATGCGCTTGACGGCATGTTTTATGGTGGCAAGGTTCGTCCCCATATCAGCCGGCGTCGGGTGACGGAGGTTCTGATACCGATGTTTTTACGACAGGTTCGCTGAAGCACCCGCCATGGCGGCGCGGCGGCGACGTCCACCCAGGGAAGGAAGGCAGGCAATGGCCGACGAAAACCCGGAAACAACGGCAGAAGACGGTGGCAAGACAGGCGGGTTCTTCACCCTGACTGGCGCCAGGGGCTGGATACTGATCGCTCTCATAACCTTTCTTCAAGCGGGTTTCTGGTGGGCGATGATGTATATCCGGGAGTCCGGGTCCGCCCCCGACGAGCAGGAGGCGGCCGGGGTGTTTCGCGAGGATCCGGCCATTCTCCAGAGCCGGGTGGAATTGTCCAATTTTTCCGCCACGGTGCCGGGCCCCGGCGGTGACCTCCGGCCGCTGAACTTCAATCTGGTCATGGAGCTCCATTACCTGCCGGAAGAACGGCGGGTGGGCGCCACCCGGCCGACCCTGCCGCAGCTGGAGGTATTC
>JAJBSZ010000435.1 GCA_020861125.1 Planctomycetota bacterium
CGATATGGCCGTGGCAAGACGACCGGCCTCGGCTGTCCTTTGGCACTGCCTTGGCGGATGCTGGCGGGGGAATGGGGCCGGTGGCGGCAGACAGGCATGACCCGTGCGGTGACGGACCTCGCGTCATCGATTACGGAGCGGTGCACCAGGGACAGATAACGTCGCCTTGGTGGTACAATTTACGCGCAGGCTGGGGCCGGCAGCGGCTTGGCGACCCGGCGAAACACCCGTTGAGGCACAAGGAGAGCGGCTCCGCCAGGGGCCCGGCACGAAAGGCAACCGGAATGGACACGAATTTCGATTACACGCTGGTGGACAAGGCCGTCCAGTCGCACGGCGCCAAGCCCAGCGCCGTCATCGCCATCCTCCAGGAGATTCAGGAGCACTACCGCTACCTGCCTCGGGAGATATTTCCCCGCCTGGCCAAGGCGCTGGGGATCAGCGAAGCGCGCATCTACTCGGTGGCGACCTTTTACGAAAACTTCTCCCTCGAGCCCAAGGGCAAGTACGTGATTAAGGTCTGCGACGGCACCGCCTGCCACGTCCACAAGTCCATCCCCATTCTGGAGCGCCTGCGCAAGGACCTCGGTCTCTCCAAGGAAAAGGTCACCACCGACGATCTGCTGTTCACGGTGGAAACGGTGTCCTGTCTCGGCGCGTGCGGGCTGGCGCCGGTGCTCACCGTCAACGAAAAGGCCCATCCGGCCATGACGCCGGACAAGGCCACGGCAATGCTGCAGGTCCTCAAACAACAGGAAGGGGAAGAGACCAATGTTGCTTAAATCCCGCCAGGATCTCATCGATCTGCGCAAAAAATGCCAGGCGGCGGCCGCGGTGAACAAGCGGAAGATCCTCGTCTGCGCCGGCGCCAACTGCGTGTCCTGCGGCGCCTACGACGTCTACGACGCGTTTCTGGCCGCGGTCAAGGAGCAGGGCGTTCCCTATACCGTCCGCTTCATGGAAGACGATAACTGCGGTAACAAGGACGCCGTGGGCCTGGTGAACAGCGGCTGTCACGGGCTGTGCGAGCTCGGCGTCCTCGTCCGCATCGAGCCGGAGGGCTACCTCTACACGCGGGTGAAGCCGGAGGACTGCGCCGAGATCATCGAAGAGACCATCCGGAACGGCCGGTTCATTGAACGCCTCGCCTACAACAAGGGCGGGCAGATCTGCCAGAAGCAGGACGAGATTCCTTTTTACGCCAAACAGAACCGGGTCACCCTGGAGAACTGCGGCCATATCGACCCCACCTCCATCCTCGAATACCTGTCCGTCGGCGGTTACGGCGCGCTGGAAAAGGCCCTGTTCGAAATGGATCCGGACGCTGTGGTACACGAGATCGCCAAATCTAACCTGCGCGGCCGCGGCGGCGGCGGCTTCCCCACCGGCCGCAAGTGGCAGCAGGTCCGGCGCCAGAAGGAGACCAAGCGCTACATCGTCTGCAACGGCGACGAAGGCGATCCGGGCGCGTTCATGGACTGCAGCATGATGGGCTCCGACCCCCACCGCATGCTGGAAGGCATGATCATCGCCGGCTTCGCCTGCGGTTCGGACGAGGGCTACATCTACGTCCGCGCCGAATATCCCCTGGCGGTCGACCGCCTGAAGATCGCCGTGGAGCAGGCGGAAAAGTACGGCCTCCTCGGCGACAACATCCTCGGCACCGATTTCAGCTTCCGGCTGCACATCAGCCGGGGCGCCGGCGCCTTCGTCTGCGGCGAAGGCAGCGCCCTCACCGCCTCCATCGAAGGCAAGCGCGGCATGCCCCGGGTCAAGCCGCCGCGCACGGTGGAAAAGGGGCTGTGGGAAAAGCCCACCGTCCTGAACAACGTCGAGACCTTCTCCACCGTGCCAGTGATAATCGAAAAGGGGGCCGACTACTTCCTGGGCATCGGTCCCCAGAACAGCCCGGGCACCAAGACCTTTTCCCTCACCGGCAACATCGAAAACACCGGCCTCATCGAGGTGCCGATGGGCGCCACCCTGCGCCAGATCATCTACGACGTGGGCGGCGGCATGCGGGGCGGGGTGAATTTCAAGGCGGTGCAGATCGGCGGTCCCTCCGGCGCCTGCCTCACCGAGAAGCATCTCGACCTGCCCCTCGATTTCGATTCGCTGAAGAAAGTCGACGCCATGATCGGCTCCGGCGGCATGGTGGTGACGGACGAGAATTCCTGCATGGTGGAAATCGCCCGCTTCTTCATGAACTTCACCCAGAACGAATCCTGCGGCAAATGCGTGCCCTGCCGCGAAGGCACCAAGCGCATGCTGGAGATCCTGGACCGCATCGTCGAGGGCAAGGGTCAGGACGGTGACATTGAGCTCCTGCTGGAACTCGCCGACACCATCACCAACACGTCTCTCTGCGGCCTCGGCAAGTCGGCCGCCAATCCGGTGGTGTCCACCATCAACGGCTTCCGGGCCGAATACGAGGCCCATATCTACGACAAGCGCTGTCCGGCCGGGTCCTGCCAGGCGCTGAAGCGGATCGCCATCGACGCCGAGAAGTGCAAAGGCTGTTCCAAGTGCGCCCGCATCTGTCCGGTCAACGCCATCAGCGGCAAGGTCAAGGAGCCGTTCGTCATCAACGCCGAGACCTGCATCAAGTGCGGGGCCTGTCTTGAAAGCTGCCCCTTTGGCGCCATTCTCGAGTCCGCCTAACCGGGATCACAACTGAAAGAGGACGACCACATGTCAACCTCTGCCACAACCGCCGCCCCCCCCGCCACCATCACGAGAGACCGCATCCCGGTGGAGATCGCCGGCGAGA
>JAJBSZ010000484.1 GCA_020861125.1 Planctomycetota bacterium
ACGCGGTACCGCCGCCCGTCCCTACCAGCCGGCGAGGAAGTCGCGGATCACCCGCTGGATCGTCGGAATGAGGTATTCGCCGTACTCCACCGTCACCCCCATGAACACGACCGACACCATCGCCAGCAGCTTGACGATGATGTTCAGGCTCGGTCCGGCGGCATCCTTGAAGGGGTCGCCCACAATGTCGCCGGTGATCACCGCCGCCCGGTGCCGGGGCGATCCTATGCCGGCCACCGGTTCACCGTCTTCGCCCAGGCTCGCCGGCAGGCGTTCGATCAGCTTTTTCGCGTTGTCCCAGGCGCCGCCGGCGTTGTTGAGGATAAACGCCATGACCACACCCGTCGCCAGCGCGCCCGTCACCAGACCCAGTACCCCGGACTGACCGAGGAGGACGCCCACCGCCACCGGCGCCACCAGAGCGGCCAGGCTGGGCAAGATCATGTGCCGCTGGGCGCTGCGGGTGGCGATGGCGATGCAGCGGGCATAGTCGGGTCGGGCGTCGGGCAGGAGGTCAGGGTTTCCGTCGAACTGGCGCCGGATTTCCATGGCCATCCGGGCCGACCCCCGGCCGATGGCGCGGATGATGACGGCGGCGAGAGTGAACACCAGCATCGACCCCAACAGCAGGCCGGCGAGGAGTCGGGGGTTGAGGACGGACGCGTCGCCGCCGGCCGGTGCCGGAGCGGGCGGGAGGAGGCCGTGGCCGAGGGCCATGAGGAGCACGGTGGTGAGGGCGGCCGAGGCGGCGGCATAGCCCTTGCCGATGGCGGCGGTGGTGTTGCCGATGATATCCAGCTGATCCGTCCGCTCCCGGGCCGGGCCGGTGATGCCAAGCATGGCGGCGGCGCCGCCGGCGATATCGGCGACGGGACCGTAGGCGTCGGCGGCCAGGGTCACGCCCAGCGTCGCCAGCATGCCGATGGCGGCAAAGCCGATGCCGTAAAGGCCGCGCGCCGCCGCCGGGGAAAAGGCGATACCGAGGGAGGAATCGGCGGCAAAACCGCCGGCGAAGCCGTAGGCCAGGAGCAGCGCGCCGGCGGTGATGCAGACCGGCTTACAACTGGAAAACATGCCGGATCCCAGCCCGGCCACCACGCAGTTGCCGGCGCCGGCCGAGCATTCCTCAGCGATGGCCCGGGTGGGGCCGTATTCGTCCGACGTCTGGTGGCGGATGGATTTGGCGATCCAGATGCCGGCCACGAGACCGGTGATCATGGCCGCCGCCGTGCCGGCCGCCAGAATATCCAGGAACACCAGCACCACCGCCGCCAGGACATTGAGGAAGGCGGCGACCCGCACCGGCCGGTTGATGGCGGCAAAGAGGACGGCCCGCCCGGCTCCGTCCTCCACCGGCCGCAGCCGGGAGATGCCGATGGCGGCGATGACCACGCCGAGGCCCGCGACGATCATCGGAGCCAGGACCAGGGCGGCGCCGGTTACCGGGCCGCCGCCACCCGAGCGGAGGAGGGCGGCGCCGACCGCAACGGTGGCCAACACGGCGGCGCTGCCGGATTCGTGCATGTCGGCCGCCATGCCGGCCACATCGCCCACGGTGTCGCCGATGCTGTCGGCGAGGCTGGCCGGATTCCGGCTGTCCCCTTCGGGCAATCCTTCCTCCACCTTGCCCACCAGATCCGCCCCCATGTCGGCCACCTTGGTGTAGGTGCCGCCGCCGATACGGGCGAACAGTGACCGGAGGGTGGAGCCGAGACCGAAGGCGATGAGGACTTGGGAGATTTCCCAATACTTCCATTCGGCCCGAGTGCCGGGCTGGATGAGCCAGTAGTCGAAATACTCACAGCGCACCAGCCAGCCGTCAGCCATGTGGTCGGCGGTATAGAAGAGGAAGTCCAGCGCCCAGTACCAGGCCGCAATCCCCAGCACGGCGATGGCCACCACGCCGAGGCCGATGACCGCCCCGGCGCGGAAAGCGAGAGAAAACGCCGCCCCCAGGCTTTCCGCCGCCGCCTGGCAGGTGCGGGGACCAGCCCGGTTGGCGACGGCCGCCGCCCGCCGGGCGCAGATCCCGGACAGTAGGCCGCCGGTGAGGAAGGCGAGGGGCATCAGCGGCACCAGCAACCCTTCCCGCGCCAGATATACCATGGCGGCGAACACCACCAGGAACACCACGAGCACCGTGCCGCACTGGGCCCGGAGATAGGCCATAGCGCCCTTGCCGACGGCCGCCGACAGGTGCTGCAGCCGGTCGTCGCCGTCGGGCTGTTCCAGGATCTGCCGGTTATGGCGGCGGGCGCAGTACAGGCCGATCAGGCCCATGACCACCGCGGCGTAGAACAGCGCCTGGTCCGCAGTCACCCCGAGGGGAAAGAGAAACCGCCGCACCGCGCCCACCTGCCGGGTGACCCAGTCGGCGGTGGACTCCACCACCTCCCGCACCGGCGTGGGATCGATGACAGGCGCGGCTGCTCCCGCCGCCGGCGAGGCGGTGGTACCGCCAGCACCTTCCAGCCCGGCGTCGCTGCCGAAAGACGCCGGGTATTCGATGGCGTCGGTGACCTCGGTATCGTCGGCTACGTCCAACGAATCAATCGGGCCGATCGGGTCCATCGGATCGCCTGCTTCGTTTGATTCCCTTGCGTCGGTCGTGTCGGTCGTGTCGGTCGTGTCGGTCGCGGCTGGTGGCAGGCTGGCGGCTACCGCCGCATCGGCTTCGGTGTGGATTTCCTCGTCCGGGTCGGTGGCTTCCTCGCCGGCGGCGGCCGTGGCGGCTGGCGGACTGGCGGCTTCGTCCGCCGGTTCCGCC
>JAJBSZ010000499.1 GCA_020861125.1 Planctomycetota bacterium
ATCGTAAACACTGCCGGTCAGGTGGGGGAAACCAAGGATTTTAGCGTCAGCAACCATCTGGCCACCTTGAAGAAACACGCGCCCGGCCTGACCATCGACATGGTGCTGGTAAACAACCGGCCACCGACCGAGGACCAGCTGGCCCGCATGGCGGAAATGGGGGTGGCGCCGACGGAATACGACGCCCGGGAAACGCTGGCGATGGGGGTGGAAACCGTCCTGCGGGATGTGGTCAACATGGACAACCCGGTGCGCCACGATCCCAAAAAAGTGGCGGCCGCCATTATGGACATCTTTACGGAACAGCATCATTTACGTATTCTATAGTATCCGAGTGCAGAGGGAGCCAAGACCTAATTCCCGAGTCGGCAGGAACATGGTTGTTTTCGGGGAAGGCCGGACGGCCGCCGCCTCCCGGACAACAGGGCGTAGCAATGGACACAAGCGTCTCCAGGAAAGTCACCATCAAACACAAATTCGGCATCCACGCCCGGCCCGCGGCGCGGATCGTCTCCCTATGCAATACCTTTCCCGCCGACATCGAGATAATCAAGGAAGGCGAACCCCCGGCCAACGGGAAAAACATCCTGGACATCATGATGCTGGCCGCCGCGGCCGGGGTGGAACTGGAGATCCGCGCCACCGGACCCGACGCCCATGAAGCCATCGAGCAACTGGCGGCCATGATGGAAAGCGATTTCGAAACGGGCGAAGGCTAACCCTTGCCAACCGCCGCTCCGCCGTTGCATACTGGAAGTGGTATGCCGCCACCGGCCTGCTGTTCGGCCGCGTCCGGCGTAGGAACGGCGCCGCCAGAGGACCTCCGGCCATGATGCACGCGACCGCCATTTCCTCGATCCAACCGCTCGCCGGCAGCGCCTACGGGCGCGTCGTCGCCACTGCTGCCACCACCACTGTTGCTGCCACTGCCGTTACCGAACCGTTCTCCCGCACCGAAAGAACCACTGCCCGCCCGGTGGAACGGACTCCCGCCGTCGACACGGTGGATTTGACTCGGTTTTTTCCCGAACTCCTGGTGGGGCAACTTTACCCAACCCAGCCACCGGCGGGCGAACTCCGTCCCTTTACGGCCGGGGATCTGACCGATGACCGCGCGGATGATCCCGGCACCGGCTCCGCCGCGGACGGCACCGGCGAAACCGAGCGCGATGCCGACACCGAAACAAACGCCGCACCCGGCGATCCCACCGATGGACAGGGGGAACCCCTCTCGGACGCGGAACAACGGGAGGTGGCGGAACTGACCCGCCGCGACCGCGAGGTCCGGCAACACGAGCAGGCCCACAAGGCGGTGGGCGGCCAGTACGCCGGCGCCATCGCCTACGAATTCAGCCAGGGGCCGGATGGGAAGCGTTATGCGGTGGGCGGCGAAGTGTCCATCGACATCGCGGAAGAAGGCGATCCCGCCGCCACCATCGCCAAAATGCGCCAGGTCCGAGCCGCCGCCCTCGCCCCCGCCAACCCGTCGGGTCAGGACCGTTCCGTCGCCGCCGAAGCCGCCAGGATCGAAGCCGCCGCCCGCCGCGAGGCCCTGGCAGTGGCCGCGGAGGAGACCGCTCCGGCCACCGCCAGCGTTGACCAGGCTGCTGCCGCGGGCCTAACCGACGAGGCCACCGACGAACCCGTACCCGTTGCCACCGGTTCCGACGCACAACGCTCCCCGGCGCCCGTAGCCAGGCTGTCCGCCGCCGCCGGTGCCGCCATGTATACCCTCGCCGCAGTCGCCGGTAACGGCGCGTATTCCTCCCTGGATGTTTTTGCCTGAAAGCCGCCTTCCCCTTTTAAATCCTTGCTGTCAAGCCGGTCCGGAACCTGGCGGTGCGCCCTGGGAGCCAGCCGGAGTCGAGGCGGAAGGGACGCATCACTGTTCCCAGGACCGGTAGTCGTCCAGCCGCCGCGACGCCAAGCCCACTGCCACCTCGCGCGCCGTATGCTCGAGGACGCGGATGGCGGTGCCGGTGGTGACCAGCAGCCGGCGCCACCACCCGAGCCGCAGACCCCGCGCCCGGATGGAAGCGCCGACGTCGCTCGCCAGCCGCAGGGTAAGGGGAAGGAACCAGGCGGTCAGCGCCACCACCAGCGCCGGCTGCCACGCGCGCTTTCCCAACAGGGGACGGAGAAACCAGGCCACGGCACGGCCGGTCTCCATGGGAGACGAACTTCCGGCGAAGAGAATTCCAGCCAGAACCAGCGCCAGCAGCCGGCCCATCGGCGGCACCGCCGTCTGGACCGCCGCCGACCAGTCCGCTCCCCACAGGCGATCATTCACCACCTGGACCGCAAACCAGAAGAGGAGAAACCGCACCCCTGCCCGCAGCATGATCCGCTCCGCCTCGGCGCGCCGGACGCCGGCGCCAAGCCCCGCCACCAGCAGGGCCAGCCAGAGGGGAAGCCACGTCAGGGGAAGATACTGGCCCGTCAGGCACGCCGCCAGCAACCCGGCGAGTTTCCACCGGCCGTCCAGGCGGCGCAGCCAGTTGCGACGGTCGGGCGGAGGAAAGGCGGAGAGGTCAGGCATCGGCCGATTCCAGGGCCGATTTTGGCGTCGATTCCGGGGCCCCATTCGGGGCAGGTTCCGGTGGGAAAAACGCCTGTCGCACCGCGGCGGCGGCCAGCATTTTTAGGGTATCACCAACGATGAAGGGGAAAAAGCCCATGGCAAAGGCGCCGGTCCAGTTGGATGCCACCCGCAGACGCAGACCAGCCGTTCCCGCCCCTAACAGGAGCGCCGTGCCC
>JAJBSZ010000238.1 GCA_020861125.1 Planctomycetota bacterium
CCGCCACACCCCTCTGCCGCGATGTCAACCTGGCCGCGGTGCCGTGGGTGGCCGCAACCCGCCGGGATCCCGCCGCGGTGCGGGAAGCCTACATTCTCGCCGGTCGGCGGCCGCTGTACTGGCGATCCGACGCCGGCCGACTGCACCTGAATATCGCTGTCGACCGGTCGCCGCTGGTCCGGGAAACGGCCTGGCCGGTCCTCATGGCCAACCTAGCGGCCATGGCCCGCGAAAACCTGCCGGGTCTCGGGAGGAACGTCTACCGGCCGGCGGAACCCCTCCGCTACCGGAGTCCCGACGGCACGTCGGGCGACCTCACCATCGAGCGGGTTGACGGCGAAGGGGTCCCGGCGGCGTTGGCCACGCCGGGACCCGTGCCGGGCGAAGCCGGGTTGTACCGGCTGCTGGACGGCGGAGAGGATGCGGGCCTGTTTTCCGTCCTGCCTGGGTACGGCCCGGCGGCGGACACCACGGGTTTGGCGGATCGGAAAACCACCACCACGGTGGCTGATGGTGGCGGGACCCGGATGAGGGATATTGACCTCGCCTGGCTGGCCCTGCTGGCGGCGATGGCGGCCATCGCCATCGGCGGGATGCCGTCCCGAGCGTCCGGGACGACCGCCCGGTCCTGACCCAAACCGCCGGGCGGACCGGCGGCATCCTTGGAGCGCACCAATGCCGTTTTGCAGCTTCCACCACCCGCAGGTCCTGGTTCTCCTCCTGTTGCTGCCGCTGCTGCGCCGGTATTGCATCGGCCCGGGAGCGGGTCTCTCCGGCTGGCTGCGGTTGGCGATGGCGGCCCTCGCCGTCCTGGCCCTGTCGCGACCGCGGCTGGACTTTACCGGGCCGGAGACGGATGTCATCGTGGTTGTGGATCGATCCCTATCCTGCGCCCCGGCGGCGGAAACCATGTTCCGGGAGCTGATGCCGCTGGCCGGGCGGGAACGGCGGCGGGGGGATCGGCTGGCGGTGATCGGCTTCGGCGACGGGGCGGTGCTGGAATCCGGGTTCGGCGGCACGGTGGCCGGCCGGCAGCAGCCGGAGGACTTCGCCGCCGCCAGCGATCTCGCCGCCGCCCTGCGCCTGGCGGGATCGCTGCGATCGCCAGGACGGCGCACCGCCGTCCTCTGCCTAACCGACGGCGAGGTCACCGGTGAGGATCCCCTTGGTGCCGAGGTGGTGACGGCCCTGGCCGGCCTGCCGGTCTGGTACCGCCTGGTGGGCGACCGGAACGGCCTCGACGTCGCCGCGGGCGAGATCCTCCTGCCGGAAGCGGTGCAGCCGCGATCGGCCTGGCTGGTCCGGTTTTCCATCCATGCCACCGCCCCCACCGAAACCGACTACGTGTTGTCCCGCGACGGCCGGGAGGTCGCCCGGGGCCGGGCCGAGCTCGGGCGGGGCGTGAACCACTTTTTCGCCCGGGACAGCGCCGAAGAGGGGCCGCTTCTCCGCTACCGTCTGGAGACCACCACCCCGGGCGACGCGGTGCGCTGGAACGATACGGCCGAGGCGGTCCTCCGGGTGACCGAGGCGCCCCGGGCACTGGTGGTGAACCACGGGACCACCGCCGGCGTCCTCGTCCGGTCGCTGGAGGCCGCGTCGATACCGGTGGATCGGTTGGATCCGCTGCGGTTTCCCGAATCTCCGGCCGCCCTCGCGCCCTACCGTCTGGTAGTTCTGGAAAACTGCCGGGTGTCGGATTTTCCCGGTCGCGGGGCGGCCGCCCTGGCCGGCGCGGTGGAGGCGGGGGTGGTATCCCTCCTGGTTACCGGCGGAGCCAACAGCTTCGGCATGGGCGGCTACCACCGTTCCCCCCTCGACCCGTTATTGCCCGTGGGCATGGAAATGCGGGACGATATCCACCGGGGCACCGTGGCCGTAGCCATCGCCCTCGACCGGTCCGGATCCATGGTGGTGGATGCTGGCGGCGGCCATTCCAAGATGGATCTCGCCAATCTCGGCGCGGCCGAATCCATCCGCCTCCTCACCCCCCGGGACCAGGTGTCGGTGATCGCCGTCGATACCCAACCCCACATGGTCGTCCCCCTTTCCTACGCCGACGATGTCGAGCCTCTGGTAAGCCGCACCCTTGGGATTCAGTCCATGGGCGGCGGCATCTATTGCCTCTCCGCCATCCAGGCGGCGGCGGCGGAGGTGCGGAAATCGGCCTACCGTAACCGCCACATTATCATCTTTGCCGATGCCGCCGACGCCGAGGAGCAGGAGGGGTGTTTTGCCCTGGCGCGGGAACTGGTGGCGGAAGGGATTCGCTTGTCGGTGGTGGCGCTGGGGGCGGAACACGACGTGGACGCGGCATTTCTTCAGGAACTGGCGCGGCACGGGGACGGCGAAGCCCTGTTCGCCAGCCATGCCGCCGGTCTGCCCGCCCTCTTCACCCAGGAGGTGACCCGCATCTCCCGGCGTGGGTTTGTGGAGGAAGAGGTGACGCCGCGCCTTTCCCCGCTCCTGGAGCTGATGGGCGTGACCGACCTGTCGCGGCCGCCGCAGTTGCTCGGCTACAACGTCGCCCACCTCCGGGCCGGCGCCACCGCCTTCATGGAGGTGGAGGACGAATGGCGCACGCCGCTCTTAGCGCTCCGGGGTGGTCGGGCGGGAACGGGGGCGCTGTGTTTTGAGGTCGAAGGCGAGTTCGCCGGCGCCTTCACCCGCTGGAGCGAAACGCCCCGCCTGTTGGTGGCGGTGGCGCGGCGGCTGGCCGGCGACGTCCAGCTGGCTGGGGTCAAGGCCTACTCC
>JAJBSZ010000040.1 GCA_020861125.1 Planctomycetota bacterium
CCCTCGAATCCGTCGCGCCCGAACTGGTGGGTGAGGACGGCACCTGCGTCACCGACGGCCGCATGCTCTTCGACTGGCTGAAGGAACCGGATGAAATCACAGCCGAGGGCGGCGTCCGCGAACGTCCCTTCATGCTGGTCATGAAGCGGGTCGAGATGCGCGGCGACTCCATCGCGCGGGCCAGCGCCGAACCGGATCCGGCCCGGGCCGCCTGGCGCGTGGCGCTGGCCTTCGATGCGGCCGGCGCCGCCCAGTTCGAGCGCATCACCGGCCGAAACCGGGGCAAACGCCTGGCTATCGTTCTGGACGGACAGCTCCAGTCGGCGCCGACCATTCAGGATCGCATCGCCGGCGGCAACGCCGAAATCACGGGCAATTTCGACCAGCGCGCGGCGCAACAGCTGGATGTGGTGCTGAAGTCGGGTTCCCTTAAGGTGCGCATCGAGAAGGAATACGACAACACGGTGGGCGCCACCTTGGGCGAGGATTCCATCATCGCCGGCGTCAAGGCGATGGTTATCGGGGCTACCCTGGTTATTATTTTCATGGCTGCGTACTATCTGGTCGCCGGCCTGATCACCGACCTGGTTCTGGTCCTGAACATTCTTCTGATCATGGCCATTCTGGCCGCCCTCGGCGCCACCATGACCCTGTCCGGCTTCGCCGGTTTGGTGCTCACCATCGGTATGGCGGTCGATGCCAACGTCCTGATTTTCGAGCGCATCCGCGAGGAGCGGGAGCGGGGCAATCCACTGGCCCGAGCGGTGAGCATCGGCTATGACCGCGCTTTCACCACCATCATCGACTCGAACCTCACCACCATTCTTACCGCCCTTATCCTGGACTACTTCGGCACGGAACAGGTGCAGGGTTTTGCCAGAACCCTGATCGTCGGTCTGGTTGCCAGCATGTTCTGCTCGCTGGTGGTGACCCGCTGGATTTTTGAAGCGTTGATCGAGTACAAGAAGATCACCGACCTGCGGATGCACCGCCTGTTTACCAAAACCAACATCGATTTCGTCAAACTCAGGCGCCCGATCCTGGCCCTTTCCTTCCTGGTCATCGCCCTGCTGATGGCGGTGGTGGTCTGGCGCGGTGAGCGCAATCTCGGGCAGGACTTCACCGGCGGCGTGCTCGCCAACATCACACCGTCCACGCCCTTGACCATGGCGGAAGCCCGGCGGATGGCGGATGAAGGCCTCCGGGACTTCCCCGATGCCAGAGACACCCTGCAGTCGTATGGCGCGGCCGATGCCAATGGCCGGTATGCGGAATTCGTGGTCCGCACCAAACTGGTGGAGCTGGACGCCGACGCCCTGGAGGAAGCGCGTCGGGCCAACATTCCGAAATTCACGGCAGACGATTTCCGGTCAGAACTCCGGTCCGCCTTTGATCTGGTTCCGGACGGCTTCACTGTCGAAGGCGTGAATCCGGACATTCAGGGCGGCAACGCCAAGGCGTTTACCGTCAAGCTATCCCTCCAGGAACCGAAGACGCCGGCGGCTTTGGCCGCTCTGCTGACGGAACAGCCCGACGTGACGCCCGTGTTTGTGGGACCCGGTAACAGCGCGCCGGAAATCGTCGCGGGTGCGGTGACCACGCCGGTGGCGGATGGGGACGTACCGGCAACGGAATTCACCATGGTGGTGACGGTGCCGACCATCGACCCGGCCGGCAATCCGCGTGACGACGCCGCCATGGCGGGGGTCGTCCGGGAGGCCTTCCAGGAGCTGCGCCGGAGCAAAGCCATCGATTTTACCGATCCGTTCCCGAGGTTCACCTCCGTGGGCCGGACCGTCGCCAAAACCATGGAATCCAACGCCATCATGGCGATCGTGTTTTCCGGCCTGGGGATTTTCCTGTACATTCTCCTCCGGTTCCAGTTCCGGGTCGGCTTCGGCTTCGGCACGCTCATTTCCCTCGTCCACGATACCCTCTTTGTCATCGGGGCCCTGGCGGTGGCGGATCAGCTCGGTATTCTCAACGGCCAAATTGACCTGACGGTCATGGCGGCCATCCTCACCGTAATGGGGTATTCCCTGAACGACACCATCGTGGTGCTGGATCGCATTCGGGAACATATCGGCGATTCCGAACACCCGTCGGAAGAGACGATCAATGCCGCCATCAACCAAACCGTGTCCCGCACCGTGATCACCAGCCTGACCACCCTGTTGGTGGTTTTTGCCCTCCTCATCTGGGGCGGCGATGTGATGCGCGGCTTCTCCTTTGTTCTTTTGGTGGGTATTTTGGTCGGAACGTATTCGTCCGTATTTATCGCCAGCCCGGTGTTGGTGGAGTACGCGAATTACAAACGCAAAAAAGAAAAACAACGCATGGAAAAACGGACTTCCGCTTCGTTGCGTCGGGCTGAGGCCGTGAAATAAAACGCCAGTTCGCTGTGATGGTGGCGTATCTTCACCCCGCTGGCACTGCCGGCGGGGTTTTTTCGTCTCCGCGCGGCGACAGGCTTGCGTTTCCGACAACCTTATTCCACAATAGGTGGGGGAAAACAGCTGGCAGGGCCGACCGGCCGGGGGAGCGAACCGAACCGTGAACCGCATTGGCAATAACGTCAGAAAGTACCTGCCATCGCTGGCGCTGGGTGTGTGTATTACCGTGCTGGCGACGCTGTTCACCTACCTTCTCTTTGGCCGCGGACTGACCTCCCGGGTGGCTGGGGACCATATCATCACGGTCGGTGCGGATGCTGGGGAAGAAACGCAACCCCCGCCACCGGGGCGCGT
>JAJBSZ010000280.1 GCA_020861125.1 Planctomycetota bacterium
CTTCCAGGTGTTGCAGCAGGCGCTCCATCTCGTCGTCCAGCACGAGGTGGAGCGCCACCGCCGGATAGCCGGCCTCCCGCAGGGCGGTCTCGGCCTCGGGCGTGAGCCGCCGGGTGGCGAGCAGACGGAGCGTCCCGCCGTCGGCGTGGTCCAGCGGATAAACCTTGTGGGCTTTCATGATCGCCGGATGGAGGAGGGCACGGGCGGCGGCGGCGGCGGGCGCCAGGGTGGCGTCGCCGACCGGAGACGCCGCCTGGGCTGCCAGGAGGGAACGGAGTTCGTCCCGTTCCACCAGGCCTTCGGCCAGCGCCAGGCTGCCGAGACCGCCTTCCCCCGCCCGCTGCCGGGCGAGCAACCCGTCCCGCTGCGCCGGGGTGAGCCGGCCGCCGGCCACCAGGATGTCCCCTAGGGTCTGCTCCCCCTTCATCCGGCGCGACACCTGCGTCAACAGCGGATCCAGCGCCTTGTCCAGCACCAGCTTCGGCACCACCAGAGGGTAGCCGGCCTCGGCGATGGCTTTGGCGGTTTGGGGCGGCAGGGCGCGATCGGTCAGGACCTCCAGGTTGCCGGCTTCGGTGACACCCAGGGGGAAAACCCGGTGTTCGAGCATGAACTCCGGCGGCAGCAGCGCCAGCGCCTGTTCCAGATCCGCCTCGGCGGCAGACCCGGTGGCATAGCCCATCTGGCTGCTCAGGGCGTCCAGGAGTTCCCGTTCCCGCACCAGGCCTTTGTCCATGAGAATGTGGCCGAGGGGGGCGTGGGATATCCGCTGCTCGTCCAGCGCGCCGCCCAGCTGTTCGGCGTCGATCAGCCGGCGCTCGAGCAGGAGGTCGCCCAGGCGCTTGTAGGTTTTTTCCAGCACCTGCAGGGACGGATACTCGTGGGTGGTCTTGTCCCAGGTGATGGCCTTGCCGGTCACCAGATGGCGCAGGTAGAAATAGCTTGCTAGGACGGTGGAGCAGAAATTGATGTCGTTGGAGAACACGATTCTCGTCAGGCTGAGGAGTCCCTGTTGCCAGTTGTAGAGGTGCCAGGAAAAGTAGGCCCGCTGGAAGGCGCGGTTCAGGAGGAGAAAGGAATTGGCGTAGACGAGCCAGGCCGGCAGGTCGAAGTAGTACATCGGCCACATGAGAAAACGGCGCCCGAACCAGAGGATCAGGATGTTGACCATGAGGAAATAGGCCGGCAGCATGAGGATGTTGACGAGGATGCCCTTGCGGTCGTGGAAGAAATAATACTTGTGGAAAAGGCCGCCCTTCCAGGTATTGGCCCCCGCCGCCTGGAAGAAGATGCCGATGTTCCAGCGGGTCTTCTGGCGCACGGCGGTGACGAACTGGTTGGGGAAATACTCTGCCGTGGCGATGGGGATGGTTTCGTTTTCCTTTTCCTCCACCCCCGAATTGTAGAGCGGCTTGGTGATGGTGACGCTGACCGGAAACACCACGAAGATCTGTTTGATGTCCTTGTGCTGCGACAGCCGGTAGCTGATGTCGTAGTCTTCGGTGAGGGAGTCGGTGTTGAACGGCTGGCTTTCGTTTTCGGCCACGAGGAGGGAAATGGCGCGGCGGCTGAAACAGGTGGAGACGCCGGCGCTCGGCACGATGCCGACCAGCGATTCCCGCACCACCATGTCCTTGGTGTGGAATTCGGAAAACTCGTCGATATAGCTGCCGCGGATGAAGTCGCTCCATTTCGCTTCCAGGCAGCGCACCGGGATCTGGATGAGATCCTTCCGCGGCACCAAGTAGTTGTACATCGCCAGCTCGTAGGGATGGATGACGTCCTCGGCGTCGTGCATGACGATCATCTTGTATTCCATGCCCCGTTTTTTTTCGTCGAGGAAGATGGCCTGGATTATCCAGTTCAGGCAGTCGGCCTTGTTGGTCGGACCGTCATGCGGCACCACCACCTTGCGGATGTTGGGGTACTTCGCCACCATGCGGTCGACCTCGCGGCCGGTTTCGTCGTCGTTCTGGTAGACACCGACGAAGAAGAAATAGTTCTCGTACTCGATGTAGCGGATATTCGCCTCCAGCATTTGGGCGATGACCTCGGCCTCCTTCCAGGCCGGGACCATGATGGCGATCTCCTGTTCCGGCTTGGCGGCGAGCTGATCCAGGGTGACGGGTTTTATCCGGTCGCGGACAAACACCCAGCGGTAGAGCCGCCGCAGCCAGTAGTAGGCGTCGATGAAAAAGTCGTCGAGGCTACTGATGAGAAACGCGACGGCGGTGAAGAGGAGCAGCCGGTTCACGAAATAGACATAGTCGTGCATGGTCGTGTCCAGTGGTCAGTCCGCGGTGGGGTACAGCCCGCGTTTGCAAATCGCGACGATGCGTTCGGCCGCGTGGCCGTCGCCGTAGGGATTCACGGCGCGGGCCATGGCGGCATAGAGTTCGGGGTCGTCCAGAAGGCGGTTGACGTGCCGGACGATGGAGTCTTTGCGGGCGCCGGCCAGCACCACCGTGCCCGCCGCCACCGCTTCGGGCCGCTCGGTGTTGTCCCGCATCACCACCACCGGCTTTCCCAGGTTTGGCGCTTCCTCCTGCACCCCGCCGGAATCGGTGAGGATGAGGTAACTCTTCCGCATCATGTACACGAAGGAAAGGTAATCGAGGGGCTCGATCAGGTGCACCACCGGGCTGTTCTCCAGCATCTCGTGGACGGGTCCGGTGACGTTGGGGTTGAGGTGCACCGGATACACCCGCTCCACGTCGCCCCGCGCCGCCAGTTCCGCCAA
>JAJBSZ010000498.1 GCA_020861125.1 Planctomycetota bacterium
CCGCAAGCTGAACCAGGCCTGTTCCTCGAGCCGGCAGGCGCCTGGAGCCGGGGCGAGGTGGGCCAACCGCTGGGGAGGGTACAGGGCGCCGCGTTCGCGGTAGTATGGTTCGAACAGCCAGGGGAAAAAGCCGGCGGAATAGGGCCAGAGCCATTCCGCCGGTGCCTGGGCGGGAAAGTACGCTTCCGTAATGTCGGGGCGTTCCGGAAAAGTGCCGCCAACCGCCGCACCCAGCCGAAGGTTATAGATCACGGGGAGACCGCCTGCGTATTCCTCGAGGGTCCGCGACAGAACGGCCATATCCCGGGGATGGGTCTGGCTGTATAGGCTGCCGTCGGGATCCGCGCCCCATTGCCAGCCGTCCATAAACAGCCCGAGGTGGCGGCCGGCCTCGTCCAGCAGGTGACGGAGTTGGTTGGCATCCGTGTTGATGGCCGCCGCCAGGCCGTCCGGTCCGAAGGTGGCGACCGGCGGTCGGATGACGCCGGTGGCGCCGATACCGCCGGAACGCAGGTTGCGGATTTCCTCGGCCAGCATCGTGTAATAATCGCGGCTGTCTTCCCACGGGGTGAGGGTATTACGCCATGGCACCACCTTGGTCAGGCGCACGCCGGGATGGGCGAGAAGACGGCGCAGGCGGCCGGAAGAGCGCAACACCGTTTCCGGAATTTCGCCGGCGCTGATACCGTAGGCCGGTCGGCCCGGCCGGGAGGTGACCCCTTCGGCCGGCCGCTCCGGCTGCATCACCGCCACCGCCCGCATGACGTCGGTGGCCAGCCGGTCATCGGCATCATAGAGACGGATATTGAAGTAGTAGACGCCGAAGCGGCCATGGGAAAAAGGCACCTCCTCGGTGGCAGCGCCCTCGGCGTCCGGCCGGATGACGATGCGTTCCCGCAGCCCGGGCTGAATGGGCCGGTTGTAAATATCCGTGATGTCCACCCGCCGGGTGTAGCGCTGGCCACGGTAAAACCCGGGATTGTCGGGATCGGGTATGTTGTCGATGAGGCCTGTGTACCGCACCGGTATCACCTGATTTCCCGGTTCACCCACGGGAGCGCCGATGCGGACTTTGGGCAGGGGCTTGAGGGTTATGTTGTCCAGCCATACGGCCGCATGGTAGGCACCGCCCATGCTGTCGGGATCCCGATCCACGATGACGAACAGTCGGGCGGCGTTGGCGCCCGGCGGGAGATCGTTCACCAGCAGCCGCGCCGGCTGCACAGGCCAATCCACCTGGCCGGTGGACAGGTGGGGTATTTCGTCGGTGCGGAGAATTTCGGTGGTACCGGGTTCGATGCGCATCCACTCGACGCCGGTGCGGATGCGTCCGCCGGCCAAACCGTCGTCTCGGTAGTACAAGGAATATTCATAGGCGAGATGGGCGTCGATGGGCACTGGACTGCGGGTTCGAATGCCCACCCGCGTGCCGTCGAATTGCAGCATCAGGACGTGATTGGGTTCGTCCCGATAGGCGCCGGGCATGGGGCTGGCGGGATCGGGCACGACCCTGACCGTGGGAATAAGGTACTCGGGAAAGCCGACCGCACGGATGGGTTCCCAGAAATCCGGCCACCTTTCGGCATTGAGGGAAGCCGATTCCGGCAGCAGCAGGCCGCTGTCGGGATCCCGGAGGTTTTCGAAGTCGTGGCGGTAGATGGTACGGCCGAGGCGGAACCGGTCGGCCACCTCCTCGGCCGGGAAATCCTCCCCGCCCGCGTTCCCGCCGAGCGCGAAGGCGATAACCAGCACCAGCACCGCCCACGACTGCCTCATGGATTCGTTCCCGACTTGCGCTTCCGGCGCGATTCACCAGCCGGCGGCGTTGATGGTGGCCATGACCGCAGGTACGGTAAAACCAAGCTTCTCGGCCACGGCAGCAGCCTTGCCCGAATGACCGAAATCGTCCAACCCGACGAAGATGCCGCTGTCGCCAAGGATACCTTCCCAACCCTGGACCACCCCGGCCTCGATGACCAGACGTTTCTTCAGGCGCTTGGGTAGGACTTTCTTCCGGTAGCCTTCGGCCTGGGTTTTGAATACTTCCAGACAGGGGGCGCTCACCACCCGCACCGCTCGGCCCTGTTCACGCAGGGCGGCGGCCACCCCGAGACCGAGATGCACGTCCCCGCCGGTGGCGACGATGAGGATCTCCGCCTGTTTGTCGGCATCACTGTCCAGGATGTACATGCCTTTCAGCGCTTCCCGGGCGGCGGCGAACCGGCTGCGATCCAGAACCGGCAGGTCCTGACGGGACAGGCTGATGACCGAGGGACCGTTCCGGCGTTCCAACGCCGCTTGCCAGGCGAAGACCGCCTCGTTGGCGTCGGCCGGGCGCCAGAGGTTGATGCGGGGAATGGCGCGGATCGACGCCAACTGTTCCACCGGCTGGTGCGTGGGTCCATCCTCGCCCACCAGAAAACAATCGTGGGTATAGACGAAGATGTTCCGCAGATTCATGAGGGCGGCGAGCCGGACCGCCGGCCGCATATAATCATGGAACACCAAAAACGTGGC
Source organism: Planctomycetota bacterium (assembly GCA_020861125.1). The sequence goes on from JAJBSZ010000498.1 coordinate 2,518, forward strand.
GGAGTATGGAATCAACCCGCCGTGCAATGCCACCCCGTTGGTAAACCAGCCCATGGCGTGTTCGCGCACGCCGAAATGGATATTGCGGCCAAGAAACGCGCCTTTGTTGATAAAATCAGGATAGGCGCCGGTCTTGATCTCCGTGTTGTTGGACGGGGTGAGGTCCGCCGACCCGCCGACGAGTTC